>JBNVCD010000236.1:0-1837 GCA_050410875.1 Bathyarchaeia archaeon
ATGTTTACAGGGGACTTGGAGTTTTACTCATTTCAGTTTGAAAGAGACCAAATCAGAGCAGTGAATAACATATTTGCTGGAACCTATGTTATTGATAATGGCAAAGTCAAAGTAGCAGAATCTTGCCCGTCAGGCATAAATAACCCTGAGATATGGGGGTACATCAAAGGTAAATATGAAAAGTTACTCTCCTTTTCAGACTACCAGCATCAACTATTTTTTAGGCTGGCAGATTCAGCAGAAAACATAACAATTGCGCCCTTCTCGTCTCAAAACAGCACAGCTACCATTCAGCAAAGTGACTCAGGTGTAGAGATAAAGGTGACTTATGAAAATCCCCAGTTTACTGTAACTCGAAACGTCATCGTACGCGAAAACGAGGCCACTGTTGATGTTACATACCAAATTACGCCCAAAAACTCAACGATTATACAGCAATTAAAATTTAATCTCTGGGGGCTGTTTAAAACTTCACCAGAAAACTGCAAGGCCAGCAACAATGGCGATGTCGCTTTGTCGACTGAAGGATCCACAGCAGAAAGCGCCGCGGTTGTAATTAAGGTGCAACAAACTAATGGGAAACTAGAAAGGGCGATTGTGTTTTTTGAAGACCCGCCAGTATGTGAGCCAACTGCAAGTTACATGTTTGAGTCTGTGCAAGACGAATTTTACGTTCAATTTAAGATCGTTATAAATGAATCCAGCAGTAGCAGCGGCAGCCAACCAGTTAACGTCTATGAATCATATGATTTGCTAAAAGAGTTAAACATAAACTATATCATGGTGAATAGAAACCGATTTGATGAAGTCCAAAGATTTCTTTCTGACAAGGAACACTTCGCTGTTGAATTCCAAAACGAAGAAGTATTGATATTTAAGGTCTCTACATGAGAAAAAGTTGTTTTTAGGATAAAGTTATGGGGTCAAGGTAGCTGATGACGATTTCAAAGTAGGCAACATTTTTAGTTGTTGTTACAAAGGGCGCCTCGAAGGTGATTTCTTCGCTGCCGCTTACTTTTAATTCAAAGCCACGGAGAGGCGTACCTTGGGTAAGTGCGTTGACAAGGTTTCCTTCTGCGTCGTAGAGGCGAAAATCCAAGCCAATGGTACAGTAGTTTACACCCTGCAGGGAAGACGTTATAATTTCTTCTGGTGAATAATCATTTCTAACTGTGCCGTTGATGATGAATAGAAAAGCGTCATGATTAACCTGAAACTCTTTAGACATCGAGGAGCCCAAGGTAGAGTCAAACCATAAAGTGGCTTGTTGTAAGTAGATTTTTGTGATCTTGGAAGTGCCGTTAGAATAAGAGGGGTTGATAGAGAGGTAAGTAGGCGCGTTTATTGTGTACAGTTCAAGAAGACCTGATTGGAGGTTAGACTTTTGGTTTGATAAGTCCACTATGAATATTACAAAAAAAGCGAGCGCTATTATAACGCATATGGCGCCAGTAGCAGTTGATAGATGACGCTTGGGGAGCTTCAAACTAAACACTTGTTAATGGTGTGTATAGGTAAACTTGAATTTATCTTTGAAGTTGCCTCAACGTATTTTACAACCTATAAGCTTGAGAAAAACTGTGATGTTTCTTGGCTTGAGTTTATTAACAAAAAGTGTTTTAGTCCAATTGCACAAATAAACTTCAGCAGGTAACCACTTTGGAGAAAAAGCATGAAAAATTTGAAGTCATTTTTCTAGGCGTATTCTCCATCATAGTTTTTGTGCTCTTTTATTTCCTCTTAGGAGCGAACGGGTTGATTTTGGGAAATGACCCCGCCGTTCATTTAGAGCGGGCGCAGTTTTACTTAAAGACGGAAAAGGTGCCGTTGAGTGGGG
>JBNVCD010000237.1:0-1820 GCA_050410875.1 Bathyarchaeia archaeon
ACACAAAAGGAGACGCCAACGGCTGGAACAAATGGCCCGCAACACCCAGCCCAGCGGAATACGACACGTGGGCGCCAAGTCCTATTCCGCAGGATATGATCATCGGCAAAGTTGTCATGCGCATTCCTTGGGTAGGTAACGTCGCCATTTTTATGCAGGGCATCCTCGGCGGAAACAGTAACCGCGTAGCCATCCCCATAATTTTGATTCTCATAGTTATTCTTGTAATCGTTGAGTTCGTGATTCCCTTGTATAAACGCAAAAAGCCATCTGTCCAACAGTTCGCCTCTAAAAGGCAAACGTAGATGTGTTTATAAAGAAAACCGATTTAATAAAGTGTAGTCAGGGAGAAGTTAAAGCGTTGCCTAAAGTTAAAGCCACCATAAGCATCGAAAACGTGGTTGCCTCCGCTACGCTGAACCAGACAGTAGATTTAAACGCGGTTGTGAAGGGGTGCCCTGGCGTGGAGTATAGACCTGAACAGTTTCCGGGGCTTGTTTTTCGACTGAAGCGACCGAAAACTGCAACTTTAATTTTCAATTCTGGAAAAATGGTGTGTACAGGAGCTAAATCTGAAAAAGAAGCTCGCAGGGCAGTTATGAAGGTTATTAAGGAGCTAAAAAAAAGCGGCATAATAATTATAGGTAAACCCGAGTTGAAAATCCAAAACATTGTGTCTTCGGCGAGTTTAGGCGGCTTGATTGATTTAGAAAAAGCCGCGTACATCCTTGGTAAAACTATGTATGAGCCTGAACAGTTTCCCGGCTTAATCTACCGTATGGATGAACCGAAAGTTGTGATTTTACTGTTTGCCAGCGGTAAACTTGTTTGTACAGGCGCCAAAAAAGAGGAAGAAGTTTACGACGCAGTAGCTAAGCTGCATCTGCTGCTGGAAACGCAAAACCTCATTTTTTATGATTAGTCCATGAATTTTAGGGTTTCTTGATTTGCTTTTTGATTATTTTTAGGTTTTCCTCATCTATCGCGCCCATTTCATAGAGCGCATCTGCAACTTCGCTGATTTTGAGAAGCGTGTGTAATCTTATACCGTCTTTTTCTAGTTTTTCTTTACCTCCTTCTTCTCTGTCTAAGAAAGCTACGGCGTCCGTCACTACTCCACCCTCCGCACGCACGGCGTCTGCCGCTTTTTGTATGGTTAACCCCGTCGTTACTAAGTCGTCAACAATTAAAACGCGGTCTCCTGAAACCAAGATTCCTTCTACGCGTCTTTCTCTGCCATGTAGCTTGGCTGCTTGGCGAGAGTAAAGAAAGGGTTTTTTTAATGCAAAAGCAATTTGCGACGCAAACGGTATGCCCGCGATAGGTATACCTGCGATTCTGTCAAAGTTTTCTGTTCCCACTTCACTGTTTATTAGTTGAGCACAGGAGTTGCATACATCTCGGAATATATCGGGGAAACTTGGGATAATTCGTAGGTCAATGTAGTAGGGGCTGATTTTGCCGCTTGTAAGCTTAAAAATTCCAAATTGTAGTGCACCAACTTTGTTGAGGATTTTAGCCATTTCCCTCTTTTTTGGTTCTGTCACGTTTTCTTTTCCCCCTTAGAAACCTGATATATCTTGTCTACTTCAGGAATCAAACAGGCAGTTTTCGGCAGTTCCTGCTTCAGCATTTCAGCAAATTTCCTCTGATTAGCCACAGAGCTTGAGTGATAAGGGACTGCAACTTTAGGTTTAGTTAGCCATGCAATTTCAAATCCTGTTTCCGCAGATGCGCCGGGTGCTATGCCTACGGTGCAGAAAACAACATCTAACTGCTCTTTCTGCGCAATGGACGCCATTTCAGGGTATGGTGCGCTG
>JBNVCD010000238.1:0-471 GCA_050410875.1 Bathyarchaeia archaeon
CTTCGTCGTCAGCCTTTGGAGTTTCTGAGATAATGCCCTTCTCTCCATCTAGTAAGACTTTGTTGATAGATGCTGGAGCCTTATTCCATAGATTATATTTTTTCAAAGTCTTTATGGCGTCGCTGAAGGTTGTTGAGTCTGGAACTGTTGGACCTGAAGCAATAAAATCTAATGGGTCGCCAACAACATCGGAAAGAATTAGGTTTAAAATTGTGGTTGGGTAGGCTTTTTTTGCGAGCCAGCCGCCCTTAAAATCTGAAATGTGTTTTCTAACAGTGTTAATCTCGTTTATTGTTGCACCACATTTGAGCAGAGCGTTTGTAATTTTCCTCTTGTCATTAATTGATATTTCGGCGCGTGGCAAAGGCATAAGGCTTGAGCCTCCGCCTGAAATCAAGCATATAATTAGATCGTCTTCTTTTGCTTGTTCTGCTATTTCTAACATGCATCGTGTTCCTTTTACTCCTGCTT
>JBNVCD010000238.1:481-1242 GCA_050410875.1 Bathyarchaeia archaeon
TCGGATGGCTTGCCTCATGGATTTTTATAATTTTCGTTTCATGTTTGCTACCTTTAGGGACATTTACAATTCCGCTCGTTATGTGTTTGTCCAGAATCTGTTCTAGAGCTTCAGCCATTGACCCGCTTGCTTTCCCACCGCCTATAACATAAATGTTCTTAAATTTTTTTAAATCAAACGAGTATCCATCTACTTGGAGAGTTAAGTTCTTTAGTAGAATTTTTGATTTTATTAGCTGTTTCGAGTCAACTATGTTCAAAGCATATTCAAGGCTTTCAAGGGCTAAGGTTCTGGCTTTTTGGTTAAGCTTTGTTTCGCCGTTTTTGACGAGTTTTTTCTTATTTTTTATCATTATCATTTAGGCAGCCCATTAATTTATCAAAGATTAATGCGTAAGTGTAATAAGTTAATGTTAATAAAGGATTTCGCAAAGCATCGTTTGGTGGGTTATATGGCAAAACTGAAGGTCTATGTTACTCGTGAGCTTCCTGAAAGGGGTTTAAAAATCATAAAAAAATATTTTGACGCCGAAATTTGGCCTGAATATGCACCGCCAGCAAAAAAAGTCATAATAGACAAAGCGAAGAACGTTGATGCTCTTGCTACGCTTTTGTCTGACAAAATAGATGCTGAAGTCTTTAACGCAGCACCTAAGCTGAAGATTGTTGCGCAGATGGCTGTGGGTTTTGACAACATAGATGTGCAGGAAGCCACGAAGAGAGGAATTTACGTGACGAATACTCCTGAAGTTTTGACTGATA
>JBNVCD010000238.1:1252-1813 GCA_050410875.1 Bathyarchaeia archaeon
TGTAGCGAGACGTGTTGTTGAAGCGGACAAATATGTTCGTACGGGGCAGTGGAAGGTTGGTTGGCACCCAAGCATGATGCTGGGCCGAGATGTTTATGGTGCAACTATTGGCATTGTTGGAGCAGGAAGAATCGGCTATGGTGTAGCGAAAAGAGCTAAAGGGTTCGACATGAAGATTCTCTTTTACGATGTTATTCCCAGACCAGAAATGGAAAAAGATTTAGGCGCAAAAAGCGTTGACTTAGAAACGCTTTTCAAAGAATCAGACTTTGTTAGCATTCATGTTCCGTTGATGAAAGAAACTCACCATTTGGTTAATGCAAAGAAACTCGAACTGATGAAGAAAACCGCCTACCTGATAAATAATTCGCGGGGGCCAGTTGTTGACGAGAAAGCCTTGTACAACACCTTAAAAGAGGGCAAAATCGCAGGTGCTGGGCTTGATGTTTTCGAGCAGGAACCAACGCCTATGAATAATCCTTTGCTTAAACTAGATAACGTTGTTGTTGCTCCACACATATCAAGCGCAAGCTATGAGACGCGTTCCAAATTGGCTGAAAT
>JBNVCD010000239.1:0-1810 GCA_050410875.1 Bathyarchaeia archaeon
TGCGATATGCCTGCTTTTTGGCTACGATAAACGAAACAACAAGAGTTTTGAAGCCTCTAATTTTCGCAGACCTGCGAAGCAAAAAAGAGAGGGGTTGCCTGCATTGATTTAAGCCTAGATCCAGCGATTATTTCTTGGAAGCTGAACAAGTCAATGACGTAAAGCTACAACGACTAAGATTGGCTACTTTAAAACATTCAAGCATTTAATGCTCCTATCAGGTAGAAACTATTCCTGTTTGCGCGCATTTTGAATGATTACGAGGAACGCCTTATCATTCTGTATAGCAGACTTTTGTCTCCGCGTTAAAAATTCTGGAAGTTAACTGTTGTGGAGACACTATATGATGGATCACTGATTACTTAACTTTTATTGGGGATAAGCAAATTATGTTTCGCCCATAACTTGGATTACAACAGTTCTTCGCCTTGGGTAACTATCTGTTTCGACGAAGAATAATGATTGCCAAGTTCCTAACATCACTGCACCATTGGTTACAGGCAACGTTTTATCAGGCGGCAGCAACATAGAGCGAAGATGTGCATGAGCGTTAGCCGGGTGATGATAATTTTCAGATCTTGGCATTACTTGCTCTAAGAAACGTTTTATGTCCTGTAGTAGTGGTTCATCATTTTCGGTCAGAATTAAGACACCGGTTGCATGCGGCGCAAAAACGTGAACAATGCCCTCTTGAATAGTCGACGCTTTAACGACCTCTTGAATTTGGCTAGTCAAGTCTATGAATTCTATTTCGCCACGTGTTGAAAACGTCAACTGTTTAGTGTACACCTTGAACGCCATTGTGTATCCAACAAAAATATGCAATGTCACATGTCAAAAAGTTTCTGGTGGCCGTCAACTACAGCACAGAAAGGTCAAACATAGCGAAGTATCCTTGATTTGAAAAAACATTAGGCTCGAATTGCCACGCGCAATTGAGCATTATCCAAAGCTCAATTGCTTTGGATTTGGATGTGGCGTCATGTGGCGTCAAAATCACACGCCACATGCTTCAGCACCATGACTTGTAGTGTCTGTAAACACCGTTTTTACGGCCTTCTTGTTTTACTCCAAAGGGTAGTCGTCATTAGCCCAGCGCAGTCAGATTCCAAAAGCTTTGAGCCTACAGAAAAACGCTGGGTTGCGGCGATTTCTATATGTAATCACTGTTTGAAGTGAAACGCAACTGGTTTACGGCTGTATGACGTTTGAAGCAACTGACCTTCTATAACAGCGCAGTTCCTGCTCGGCTTCCCCCGGGTGTACCAGTTAACCAGCAGGTGGTTAGATGGACAAATCGCTGTTATATAGACATAACAAGTGGAGCCTATCTGCCACTTTTGTGAGGAGCTGCTCACTAAAAAGATGTAGACTTTTTTCACTCTACTGCTGGTGACTACTCTGTGTCCTGTGCACCCTGCAATCCACAGGTTTGCAGACACCAAAATCCATGTAAACGCACAACTACTCTGCATCTTTCCTTTTAACCATGCGTAGAAATACCTGAGCTCTTTTCAGGTTACCCGATCTCGAGAAGGGACTAAGACCAAAATTTGTATCTTACAAAATAGTATTACCCTATCGGCTTGTCAAATACTCTTAAAGCGGCTAACACGCTCTGTTTAAACTAAGCCTTGTTGCGTCGCAGAAGGTTTACGTTAATGGCATGCAACTTTAATTTATGAGAGTCTATGCGGGGCGTGCTCCTTAGTTTTGAGGATCATGACGCCACCACACATTTCTACTTAATTTAGCGCTTTTATTATTCAGAACACATGACTTTTTGATTAAAAGAAATACTTGAACTTTT
>JBNVCD010000023.1:0-13602 GCA_050410875.1 Bathyarchaeia archaeon
AAGAGTTTTTTTAACGATTTTTGATTCGTTCATTTTCATTTTTCCTTTACCAAAACCCTAAAGTTACTGTGGCGGTATTTGATTTGGTGGGGGATGATGTCGCCGTCCCAGTCTGAGTGGGAAAGATGACGAAATCGATGTTGACAGACCCTGAGGTTGTTTGCAGTTTTTGTTTTTTGGAGAAGTGTTGAAATAACCAGTTTGGAATATTCTTTTGTAGGGTGAGTGTTGTGCAGTGTGATCGTTGTGGTTTGGTTCTCCGTGAGGGAGAAGGCTATGAGCTTTACGGCAAGTTGCTCTGTGAGGACTGTTACATGTACGTGACTGATCCGCCTAGGACTTGTGATCCGACGGCTGTGGCTTCTGCGCTTTCGGTTCGAAGGCAACTGGGGCAGTCAGGTGTTGAGGGGTTAACTGAGCTGCAGAGAAAAATTTACCGTTTAATCGAAGAAAAGGGCAAAATCTCAAAGGAGGAACTTGCTGCTGCGCTTGAGCTGTCGCCTGCAGAGTTGGAGAGTCAGTTTGCTGTTCTTAGGCACTGCGAGTTAGTTCGCGCCTTCAAAGAAGAAGGCAAAATCTACTTGACAAAGTGGTAGCTGCTTTGCGGCAGGCAGTTTGGTGGGCGTTGACTGTCACTGAGGGTTGTTGATGAGTAGCTGCACTTTTGCTTTGCCTTGCGGCAGGCAGCTTGGCTATGCCGTTGTAGGGGAAGGTGCGCCTGTCTTGTACTTTCATGGCACCGCCAGCAGCCGCCTTGAAATCTTCTTGCTTAGGCAGTTTGCCCAGAGATATCGCTTCAAGCTGGTGGGTGTAGATCGGCCGGGCTATGGTCTTTCCACTTTTACTCCCAGGCGCAGCCTCCGCGACTTTGCTGAAGACGCCGACAAGTTAGCTACGCACCTGCGGCTAGGGCGATTTGCGTTACTTAGCTGGTCCGGCGGTGGCCCGTTTGCTTTAGCCTACCTTGCCCGCTTCCCCCAGCGCGTAAGCCGCGCCGTCATCGCTTGTTCGCCTGCTTTACCCTTCAACGTCGCCTCTGCCCACAACAATAACCCTCTTGCCAAGTTCGCCATGAAAAACCAGCGTCTAGCAGTGTGGGCGTTGAAGTCCTTTAAAAAATCAGTTTTGAAAGCTCAACTCAACATCGAAGATTACTTAGCATCCAAGGATGGCAAACGAATGCTTGCATCGTGGCCTGAGCCTGACGTTAAATTCTTCGCAAACCCTGCGTGGCTTAAACTCCTCTACACGTCAACCGCCGAAGCCCTAAGACAAGGCGACAGCAGTCTAAAAACCATCGTTCAAGAACACCAACTCTTCATGAAGCCGTGGAGCGAACCCCTCGAATGCATACCTGCAGGCAAACTTGTCCTCTGGCAGGGCATCCAAGACAGAACCGTCCAACCCAGCAACGCCTACAAAATCGCCCACGCCGTAAAGGGCGTGCAGCTGGAATTTTTCCCCCAAGAAGGCCACTGCGTCCTATTCGCCAAAACCCAAAAACTCAGCAGCGCCCTCAACCCATCAAAACTTAACTGTGACGCTGCAGCAGCGGACGCGGGTGGTGGGCCGGACCGGATTTGAACCAGTGATCTTCGCCGCGTGAGGGCGACGTCCTAGCCGCTAGACTACCGGCCCAAACAAGCGCCTCTGAATGCAAACTACGTATTTTCCCTTCATAAAACCTTTCCCATCCAATACTCATCCAAAAACAGATAAACCGCCTCTTCAAGCGAACAAAAACCAACCACCCAACACGCAGACGTCCACACCGCCAAACCAATTCATTTTTTAGGCTAAACAACAGGCTCTTTTTTAGATGCCTTGCCTGTTCTATAAGCCGCTGTAAACATTGTGCCCTATGCAAAACACAAAATCTATGCACGTTGTGCAAACAAAGCCTGTCAGGTCTTTTTAACGTTGGACCCGACGAAATTTTCAAGACAAGTAAACCACGCTGATACGCCTAAACACCCTTTACGCTTCAGAAAACTTTAAAACGCATCACTTCACTGTTGATTTGGTAACTCCCAAAAACGCTGACGAGGCAGACTAGAAAACACTGGGAAAACAGTGCCGAGGTAGCTCATCTCAGCTTTTTGTGGCGTTGTCTCCATTTTCCTTCCCTTTTTTTTCTCCTTTTTGTTTGACGCGGCAGAATTTAGGCTATTTACTGCTTTTCCTGTTACTCTTCACAGTCATCCTACATTTTAAAAACCAAAAAAAGGAGTGACGAAAAATGAAGCGGAAAAAGGAAAAAACAATAGTTGTTAAGCCCATTAAAAAGCGGGTTGTACGTCGGGTTAAACCCAAAAAACTAAAAAAGAGGTGACGTGGGAAAATGGGGAAAACTAAAACGGGGGTGCAGCGGCAACAGCGCAAGCAGCTGCGCAGGGGTAACCGTCAAGTAAAGCGGCAGGACACGTTGACGATCCGGCGCCTACGCCGTGAACGTGAAAAACTACATTATGCACTTGACAGCTTGGAGCTTGAGCTTAACAGGTTACAGTTAATGCGCGTTGCCCGTCACGAGCAACTGCAGCAGGAAATACACGCCCGTGACCGCAGAGGTGAGTATGTTGTCTAACACTATCACGGCAGACTTTGACGGTGAGTTCGCGCGGGTAAACAGGCTTTTCAGGAAAAAGTACCCTGCGCCAACATACACCTGTCAAAAGTGCCGCCAAAAAATAGAGGTTGGGCAGTGGTACAGGACTGTCAAAAAACTAAGGCACTACCACGCGGAGTGCTGGCTACAACTGTCACCGATGCAACCGCCACAGCAACCGCAACCGCAGGCGCCTACGCAAAAGCCGCCGACGAGCAACTTCACACCGACCGCTGAAGAGGTGAAGATTTTCAAGCTCTCCAGAGTTGCCGCCGACGCCTATTACCTTTGCCGACGCTGCGGCGGAGTCATAGAAAAAGGAGATTGGTACCACGCAACAAAGCATTACTATCACGGAGAATGCTGGGTTAACCTATTCGTCGGAGGTGATGAAGGTTGAGACAAAAGCAAAACCCTCGGGAAACCGCCTTCATCCTACAATGCCTCCGCGTGACGGAGAGGCAGCTTTTAGCCAAAAAAGCCGAGCTTGTGCAACTCCGCGGTGACATGGTGGCGCTGCGCGGGTTGATGGTTAAGTGCCCCACAGCAGCTCTTGACGCAGGTTATTTCGCCACGAAGCGGCAGCTTGAGCAGCTGCAGAGAGAAGAAGGTGACTTGGATAAAGCCTTAGCCATCACACGCCGGCTAATCGCAAAGTACGTTGCTGTTGCCGCGGGCACGAAAATGCGCTGCTGGAAATGCTACAGCATACTTGCGCTGCCCCCGCCGACCTTGCCGCTGGAAACGTTGACCAAACCGCTGCCCCCCTTGACGGAAAAAGAGAAAAAGATACGCGAATGGGCAAAAATCACGTAAACAACTTTTCTTCTTTTCTTTTTTGTTTTTTTTAGCCTACCTTTTTTTGTTCCATTTTCCCGTGACACGGATTAACGTTAAACCCTTTTTTTTTTGCCATGACAAAAAAAAGAAGAAAAAAAAGGAAAACTTTGAGAAAAAAAAAGGGGAGTTTGTGGTGGTGTTGTGGCACAGCTTAGCTTTGCCCAACATTCAAATAGTTAATCAAGCTAACGGCGCCGAGGATTATGAGGCTTACAGAAGCTAAGCCAAGCGCGACCCAGACATAACTCTGCACCTGAGCCCACGTCGCATTAGCCTGCGCCGACCAAGTACTGTTTGGCGTCTGTGAGTTCACCACGGCGTTGACGGTGATTATGGCGACGAGCAGCATAACCATAAGCACGATTAACGTGTAGATGACGCCGCCGACACCGCGTCTGTTAGCGATAAAGCGCTTCAATTTTTTTCACCCCTAACATGGATGGGGACTAAGCTTCCACTTAAGCGTTACATACGTTTCGTATATACCGCCAAAGTTTCCCGTTTTCTCAGCGGAAAAACTGCCTTCATTTCCTAAAATAGGATTTTGGGAAATGGAACATTGTTTTTGCGGCACGGAGCCTTTTTCTTCGCTTTCTATCAAAAAAAATCAATTAATATGTTTCTCCGTTTAATAGTAATTTTTTTAGCCGCTACAGTGTACCCAAAAATGAGTAGCTACCCAAAAATGAGTAGCTAACCCTTGACACGTTAAAGCTTACCCACACCCGGCACCGAACTTAAATCCGCTGCGCCGCCGTCCTTTATCACAGGGTCAGCTGCGTCCCCCCAACAGGTGACGCCGGGGCAGCCTATACAGCTGCCGAGCAGCGGCTTACCTGCCTTGACTAGCCACACGATTTGGTAAAGCTCCCCTTTTATTTTTAGCAGCGCTTCTGTGTCACGCGTTTTGCGGTATTTTACAAGCAGCTTATACACGTTAGGGTAACCTGTTTTTAAATGCTGCTTAAAGCAACTGTTGAGAATAGCCTCTTCCCCGTCAAGGGTAAAGGCTTCGGGAAAAGCAAGCATACTAACAGCAAGCTCCGGGTTCATACAGTCAAAACGTTGGAAATCTGCACTTGTGATGGTGAGTTTTTTACTATGCCTTAGTAAGGCTTTAAAATCCGCTTCAGTTTTCGCGGTGACTTGGGTTTGGCGCCACACCCAAAGCCCCGCTTCGGTTTTCTCCACAAGCTCCATTGGCTCCAAGTAGTCTCTCAGTACACGTGACAAAGTTTTCTCGGGTATTCCAAGCTGTTTTAGCTCGCTGTAGGACATTGGTTTAGTTTTTAACGCGTCAACAACTTTTTTTAAGTGCACGCGGACAGGTGTTTTTTTCATTTTTTACCCCCATGTTGACCGTGTAAACCCCTTATGTTGACCGTGAGGGTTATATTAACGGTCAAACAATATAGTACTGTGTCAAACTAATATTTAAAGGTTTGACAGGATGGGAACAAAAATGAAGAAAAAAAGAGACTACACCGCACGGACAGCTTTCCGCCTGCCAGCTGAGACCCGCAGCAAAATAGCCGCGTTGATAACCACGGGAAAGTACAAAAACCTAAGCCATGCAGTCCGCGCAGCTCTCGCGCTTCTTTTTGAAAAAGAGGGGGTTTAACCGTGTTAGGTGCCGCCGTTGACCCCGCTGAGCTGCAAGCCGCCGCCTCTGCCTATAGCGAAGAAGGCTTCAACGTTTTTCCCATCAACGCAAAGACGCCGTTAGCCCGCTGGGGCACATGGCTAACAGCTAAGCAGTCAACTGCGGAGTTTGCAGCTCTCCAGTGGCAGCAAGCCACAGGACTCGGCGTGGTATGCGGCACCCCCAACAACCAAGGCTTACACCTCGTCGTCGTTGACTTTGACACAAAAAACTTGCCCGCTTCAGCAGTGACAAAAGGAAAAGAAGCGTTAAAGTTTCTACCCCAAACCGCAGCTGAGCAAACACCAAGCGGCGGCTTACACCTAATCTACTACAGCAAAAAACAACCCGTCACAAACAAAACTCACCATGCAGCAGCGGCGCTGGAGCTGCTGGGACACGGCTGCTACTGCGCCATGGCACCATCACTTGGGTACAAACGTTTAAACGATGAGCCGCCGGCAGTGGTTGACGACGCCAACGCCATTTTTGATGAAGCTTTACAGCGGGCAGGCATCACAGCGGCAGCGGAGCAGAAACCTTCGCAGCGGCAACCTGACACACATGACACAGCAAAAACCAACACGGAGAAAACCCCGCGCCCATGCATCACCGCCGCTTTAAAACAGCAGTTGACGGGGGCACAGGGGCACCAGATGCGATTACACATCGCAGCGGAACTTTTAAAGTGCGGGTACACCACGGAGCAAGTTATAAACGCCTTCCGCGAGCAAGCCGATTTCAGCTTTGACGTGACTTTGAAGCACGTGCAAAGCGCAAACCCGAATAAAACCGCAAAGTGCGCCACAATAAAACAGCTGGGCTACTGCCTACCCAATTGCAGCTGGAAACTTGACACAAACGAAAAAGAGGAAGAAGCGGCGCTATACGCCTTAGCCAAAAAAATAGTGGCGGAGAAAAAAATCGTCACGGACAGGGCAACAAGGCAAATGTACGTTTTCAACGGGAAAATTTGGGAAGACAACGCCGACACCGTCATCCAAGAGATGCTGGTGGCGGCGGAAGGCGAAGCCTACAAACCCTACCACTTAACAACCTTGACGCAGATGGTTGAAGCGTTAAGCTTTAAAGCCGTCAGCGAGCCGCCACACCAATTAGTTTGCGTTGAAAACGGCGTTTTAGACCTTAAAACTTTGGCGCTAACGCCGCACAATGACAGCTACTTCTTCCGAGGCGCCATAAACGCGGAGTTTAACCCCTCAGCAGAGGCGCCGAAGTTTACAAGCTGGCTAAAACAAGTACTGCCCGACCAAGAAGCGCAGCTTTGCATACAAGAGATGATGGGCTACTGCCTACTACGCAGCTACCCCCTGCACTACCTATTCTTCTTAGTCGGCGCCGGCCGCAACGGAAGAAGCACCTTGCTACGCACCCTCACAGCAATACTTGGCGAGGAGAACAGCGCCGCCGTGCCATTGGAGCTACTGCCCCAGAGGTTCCAAACCACCAACCTGATTGGGAAACTGGTGAATATTGTTAGCGAGCCCCGTCATGACTGCCTACTCCACACCCCAATAGTTAAAAAACTGACGGGCGGCGACTTGGTCAGTGCGGAATATAAAGGCAAACAGAAAATTGTGCAGTTTACCAACTACGCCAAGTTAATCGTGCTGGCTAACGAACTCCCCAAAGTTGTAGATGACAGTTACGGGTGGTGGGAACGCGTCATAGTCATCGAGTTTCCGATTGAGTTCACCGAGGCGCAACGCGTCGCAAACATTGAACAGACTTGGCTAAGCGACCCCGCGGAGCGCAGCGGCATACTAAACTGGATGCTTGAAGGCTTACAGCGCCTAATACAAAACCAAAAATTCACAAAAAGCGCCAAAATGCAGAACGCCGTAGAGCAGTACCGCAAATGGAGCAACCCCGCACAGTACTTCCTCAACAAATACTGCAGTTTTGAAACCAACACGTGGGTCACAAAAAACGCACTTTACGAAGCATACAAAATCGCGTGTGAAGAGGAAGACTTAGCAATCCTACCCCCTGAAGCCTTCGGAAGAGAAGTAACCAAAAAACCCCGCGTCACAGCAACCCAAAGACGCGTAGCAGGTAAAATCACAAGAGTCTGGTTAGGCGTCACCTTGAAAGACGGGAAAAATGAGGAGCAAAGTGTAACGGGTGTAACGGGTGTAACGGGTAGTTTATACACGGCACAAGTTTCAGCTTCTAAAAAAGAGAAGGGGAAAAGTTGGGAGAGTAATAACCTACCTGTTACACCTGTTACACCTGTTACACCTGCTGAAACTGGTTCTGGTGACTCTGATGGTGGCGGTGAGGGTGGTGGTGAGGGTGTTGGTGTGGGTGGTGTGGGTGAGGGTGCCGCTGCCTCTTCCGTTGACTTTGTCGATGAGGGTGCTAACGTTAAAACTTTAACTGACTTTTACAAGTTGCCTGTTGGTGGTTTTGCTAACTGGTTGGTGCAGTTTTGGGTGCCGCCTTCTTCGCGGCGGGGGTGTGAGGGTGAGTTCCACGGGGGGCAGTGCCCGTTTGAAGGTGAGTACCAACTGCGTACTGTTGCCGACGTTAAAAGCTGGTTTTTCTGTAGGGGTCACTTTTTACGGGTGTCCGCTGCCGCCGTGGCTAACGGTTTTCCGCTGCTTACCCCTGACGGGGAGCCTCTCCTCGGCGCCGCTGGTGACTCCGCTGGTTCTGCTGTGTCTGGTGTGTCAGAGGCGGCAGCTGCTGGTGAGGGTGACTCTGCCGCTGCTGGTGCTGTGTCCGCTGTGCCCGCTGGTGTGACGTGTGGCGCGTGTGCCAAGTTTAGGACGCCGCAGTGCCCGCATGGGCTGTGGGCTTTCTGGTCGGGTGCGCTGCGCGCCGAGGGGTGTTTTGCTCCGCTGGGTGGCACAGCAGCTGTTGCCGTTGACGCGGGTAAGTTAGAGGGTAAGGTGGGGGGTGTGCGCCGTGACAACTGAACCTGTTGAAGCTGCCGCCTCTGCCTGTGACGCCGTGGAGCCTGCTGTTGCTGGTGACGGCGGCGAAAAACCTGTTTGTCCCGAGTGTGGTAGTGGTAAAGTTTTCCGTGCTGGTTTCCGTTATTACAATGGGGTGGCGGTGCAGCGGTGGCTTTGCCGTGACTGCGGGCGAAGGTTTTCAGCTAAAAGCGCTAAAAGAACTTTCAACGGATATAACGACTACAAAAGATATAAAAGCGCTTACAATGGTTATAGCAAGTTGAACCAAATATGCGCCATAGAGGCGAAAAATTTGGAGCCCACACAACCCCAAAGTGTGGGAGACAACGCCGCCAACTTTGACGTTAAAGGGAAAATACTGCAGCTAATGCTAAAAATGCAACGTGACGGGTACGCACCAGTAACAATAAAGCTAACACAAACGGCGCTGAAAGTGCTGATGGAGAGAGGCGCGAACTTAGCCGACCCTGAAAGTGTTAAAGATGTCATTGCGAAACAGAACTGGTCAGCGAACCGACGGAAGAACGTAATTAACGCCTACAATACCTACCTAAAATTTGCAGGTGGCACTTGGGAAAAACCCCGTGTAACCCTTGAGCAGAAAATACCATTTATCCCGACGGAAGCCGAGCTTGACGCTTTGATTGCTGGGTCACATCGACGACTTGCCGCTTTTCTACGTCTGCTGAAGGAGACAGCGATGCGGTCAGGTGAAGCTGTGCGGCTCGAGTGGAGTGACATTGATTTTGAGAGGCGGACTATAACTCTAAACAAACCTGAGAAGCGCAGTCTGCCGCGTATGTGGCGCGTAAGCAACGAGCTGCTGTCAATGCTGGGTGCATTGAAAAAAGAAGACAAACGGGTGTTCGGCGACGCGACGCCTAACACGTTTAAGCATACTTTACAGTTGACGCGGAAGCGTTTAGCCTTTTCACTGCAAAACCCGCGCCTGCTGAAAATTTCGCTGCATACGTTCCGCCATTGGAAGGCAACAATGCTATATCACCAAACCCGAGACCCATACTACGTTAAGCAATTTCTAGGCCACAAATCGTTTAAAAACACTGAGATCTACATCACGGTTGAACGCACAATTTTCGGCGAGTACCATGACGAATTTAACGTTAAAGTTGCCTCAACCCCCACTGAGATACAAGCGCTTCTCGAGTCGGGCTTTGAATATGTTTGCGCAAAAGACGGCTTAATGTTTTTTAGGAAGAGGCGATGAATATGCAGGGTAAAACAACGGAAAAAGTACCGAAGTCATCCGCAGAGTGCCGAGGTAGCTCAGCCTGGGAGAGCGCTCGGCTGAAGACCGAGTTGTCGCAGGTTCAAACCCTGCCCTCGGCACCATTTCAAATTGAGCTTGTTTTTGGAGTTGAAGCTATGATTCGCCAATTATTTCATGATCATCAGCCTTTTTCACCTTCCTCTCGCAGGTTCATGATTTCAGAATGCTTAACCAAGCTCAACCACCTTTTCTCTATTGCTTCATCAATTTCTCTCTTCACAAATGCATCTTCCAATTTTGTCTCTCTGTGCGGAAATTCAACTCCGCCCAACTCGCCCATCTGATGAAAGCCATACTCTAAAGCCTGTTTAGCCCTAACGTTTGTCTTGGATATTCTTTTCCAGTAGGACTCTTTGTACAACTTCTCCAAATTGATTTTATTACGGTTCTCGTACAAGGTGGCGAAGGCGTCCGCGAAAGCCCATTTCTGCAAGCACTCGATTACGTTTTCTTCGATGTCCTCGACGAACAAGTTTCCGACTTTCCTATACTTGATCTTGGAGGCGTCTTTTGAGTATTCGACCTCGACGTTCCATCCTCTCTTCTTGGCGAATTCTTTTAATGCCTTGCCATAGGACTTATCCCTCACCTTCAAGACGTAGACATCCCTGTGGATGAAGTCGTTGTTCCAGAAAGACGCGGCAGTCTGGGCGGAGACGACTTTGAAGTTCCTGTCCTTCTCCAAGAAATCCCAGATTCCCTTAACTTCGGCTGGAATCCAGTACCAGCCCCACTTGACCCTTTCGATTGAGCCCTCCTTGGCTAACTTGTTCAAGTATTCCTTGGCGTTTGACTCAATGCCCTTTACAGAGTTAACTCTAATCAAACTTCCCTTGAAGGGCTTCAATTTCTCATTAAACGCGGTTAAATATTCCGGCATTGCTGTTCACCTTTTATAGGTGTTTGGCAAACTGCTTAAATCTGCCCGTTCACCTTTTAGCATATATTGGCAAACACATTTTACTCGATAAACGCCAATTCTATCGGAACACCAAGCGGAACGTTAACGACTTAAATTGTCCAAACAAAAATCTGTCATGGACGACACCCCTGTTCTAATCAACGAGGAGGCTTTGACAGAAGCTTTCGTCCCGATCAGGCTTTTGCATAGGGAAGGGCAAGTAAGGGAGCTAGAACGGTGCCTCAGCCCCCCACTGAAGAATCGTTCCATAGAGAACATTTTCCTGATAGGCACGTCTGGCACGGGGAAAACAACCGTCGTCAAATGGATTCTTGAGAACTACTTCAAGGAAATATCGGCCTACGTTAACTGCTGGAAACATCGCACACCCCACGAGGTTCTGACCGAGATCTTGCTAAGCTTTCAGGTTCATGGAAGGGAATCCACAGGCGAGCTGACAAAAGCCCTCGAAAAATCTGCCCAAAAGACAAAGAGGATAGTCTGTTTGGACGAGGTTAACAGGATCAGAGACTATGACCTATTGTATGTTCTCGCAAGGAGCGGATGCGGATTGATCCTCATATCAACCCGTTGCCACGTTTTAGCCACTCTGACGAACAGAATCAGAGGCAGTCTGGCGCTTGCCGAAATAGAGTTCCCATCCTACAAAGCGGAAGAGCTATATGACATAATCCGTGATCGTGCGGATTACGCTTTCAGGCCAGGAGCCCTGAAGAACGACCTGATGAGAATCGCTTCGGTTGCTGCCTAGGGAGACGCGAGGAAAGCACTGGAAATCGTCAGGAAGTCCGGAAAGAAGGCTGAGATAAGATATTTGAGCGAAGTGACAATCTCAGGAAGCATAGTGGAAGAAAAGAAGTATCCTTCATAGGTTACTTCTTTTTGCGTCTCTTTCCTTTATTTTTTGGTGAATAGAGTTTTGAAAGGAATAGTTTTGTGTTGTCGGTTATGAAGGGTAGGTGTTTGGCTTGGGATTTTCTTACGTTTAGATCACTGTTGGGTTGTTTATTGTTGAGTTGATGTGTGCGTAAATCATATTACCTTTGAGGGACTATTTGTGGTATTAATTCAAAGTAGTTTGGGGTTCGTTTGAATTGGTTGCAGTTGAGTCTGATTTGGTTGAAAAGATTTTGAGTACTCCGACTCGTTTGTCGAAGGATCAGGAAGAGGCGGTTTTGTCGAGATCTCGGTATAGTCGGGTTATTGCTGGGGCTGGTGCGGGTAAAACTGAGACTTTGACGCGGCGTATTGTTTATTTGCTTGCGGTTGAGGGTGTGAAGCCTTCGGAGATTGTGGCTTTCACGTTTACTGCGAAGGCGGCTCAGAGTATGAAGAGCCGTATTTATCAGCGTGTTAGTGAGATTTGCGGGGAGGCTGCGACCGCTAATCTTGGCGAAATGTACGTTGGAACCATTCATGCCTATGCGAAGAGAGTCTTGGAAGATCACTTCAGGTTTGGAAATTATGATGTCTTAGATGATAATCAAGAGATTGCTTTTTTGATGCGACATGGGTGGAATAAGGGTATCCATAAGCTTGGGGGTTCTTATGCGGAGTGTTGTCGGGTTTTTCTGCGGACGGTTAACATGGTTTGGGATGAACTGCTGGATGAGAGGCTGCTTGAGCGGCGGGCTGCTGATTTCTTTGGTAAGTTGAAGTGGTATGAGGAGCTTTTGCGTGAGCATAGGTTGTTGACGTTTGGCAGGATTATTTATGAGGCGGTTTTGCGGCTTCGGGGGGCTCCGGATAAGCTTAGTGGTGTTAGGCATCTTCTTGTTGATGAGTTTCAGGATATTAATCGGGCGCAGGCTGAGTTGATTGAGTATATAGGGCGGAACGCGAGTGTTTTCGTTGTTGGTGATCCTCGTCAGAGCATTTATCAGTGGCGTGGTTCTGATGAGCGGTTCTTCTCTGATTTTTCCAAGAAGTTCCCTGATGCAAAGTTGGTAAGTATTAATGAGAATAGGAGAAGTGGGAAGCGTATTGTTTGGAACGCTAACAAGTTTGCTGGTACTTTTACGAGAGCGCATTATGGTGCGATGGATGCTACGCGTGCTGATGAAGGGTTTGTTGCTGTTGCGAGTAATGAGACGCCTGAGGCTGAGGCGAGGTGGATTGTTGATCAGATTGAGTCGTTGATGAGGGTTATTGATGGGTTGAAGTTTTCGGATTTCGGTGTTTTGACGCGGAGTGTTAGTACGTCTGCTGGGCCGCTTATTGATGAGTTGAAGAGGCGTCGTATTCCGTATATTGTGGGTGGGAAGGTTGGTCTTTTCAAGAGGGATGAGGCTCAGGCTATGGGTATGATTTTTTCTTGGTTTTGGAATGATGGGTTTTGGATGCCTGATTCGCATAATAGGAGCGTGAAAATTATAGGTGATGATTTGTTGACTGAAGCTTTGGCTTGTTGGGGTGCTGCGCAAATGCATGGTGTTCCTGCTGATGCTGAGAAGAAGTTACGGGTGATCAAGGCAGATTTGAATTCTGAGAATCCTTCTTACAATAATTTTACTAAGGTTTACTATGATGTTTTGAATGCGTTGGGTTATCACAATTTGGATTATAGGGATCGGAATGAGGCGGCGGTTATGGCTAACTTGGGTAGGTTTAATAATCTTTTGACGGATTTTGAGTCTGCTAACCGTTTTGGCGGTCGGAGTCCTGAGTGGGAGCGGGATTTGAAGAGTCTGTGTTGGTTTATGAATACTTATGCAATTGCGGCTTATGAGGAGCAGCCTTCTGATGATATTCGCGGTGTCGACGCGGTTCAGGTTATGACGGTGCATCAGGCTAAGGGGTTAGAGTGGCCTATTGTTTTCTTGTTTGCTACCGTGGCTAGGCGTTTTCCGTCTAGTATGGTTGGGCGTGCTCAGAATTGGTGTGGTGTGCCGCGTGACATGTTTGATGTTGATCGTTATGAGGGTAGTGAGGAGGATGAGCGGCGGCTGTTTTATGTGGCCATTACGAGGGCTAGGGATGCTTTGGTGATTAGTTATTTTGAGAAATTGGCGCGGAGTGTTTCACGTAGTCCGTTTATTGGTGATTTGGATTCTCGTTATGTTGTTCCGCTTAACGGCGGCAAGGCTATTCCGCCCATTGTTGTTTATCCTGGTGTGATGGCGGATGAGATTCAGACGTTTTCTGCTGACGAGATCGTTACGTTTGGTGTTTGTCCGCATATGTATTTGTTGAGGGCGCTTTGGGGTTATCAGCCTCAGCTTGATCCCGCTATTGGGTATGGTAATGGTATGCATTATTGTCTCAAGCGGGCTGGTGAACTTGTCAAAGAAGGCTATAGTCCTGTTAGCGCTGTGGCTTCAAGTGTTGATGAGGATTTTCATATGCCGTTTGTTGGTG
>JBNVCD010000240.1:0-1805 GCA_050410875.1 Bathyarchaeia archaeon
ATCGTGGAGACCATAGTCTCCACGATTTCTCCTTTGTGAAAGCCCAAATCTGCAAGTGTGACCATTAACTTAACTCCAAGTCTAAGCTGCCCATTTTTCAATTGAGGCGTATTGTTTACTTCAATCGAATGTATTTTTTCACACAGGAATAATTAAGTTTTATCAGCCAAACAACCTCAAGCCCGCTTTATTCAGGCGGGTTGTGTTTGGTAAGAGAAAATGTATATTCTGCAGGGGTATTCGCCAAAACTGCTCTCGCATGTAAAATGCGGTGAGCTAACAAGTGTGCTGTAAACTTGTTCCGCGTTGAGTGTTGAGTTGAAGTAGGGGTAGCGCCCGCCATATTCAAACAGCATGAGATATTTTATGTTACGTGTTGTGCATAAATCTCTCAACTCACTTATGTTGAAAGTTGGCGTGTAGGCGTCTACGGGTTTTGACGGGTACTGTGCAACTCGTTGCGGTCTTGACCCTTCAGCGTACAGATAAAACCTTACAATGTCTTGGCTGAAAACGTTCACTGCGCACAGAACTGCCAGAGAGTCGTTGTCGCCCAACTTTGCGGCAACATAATCTGTGGCTTCTTCAACAGGCACTTCAAAGGTGCTGCGTGTGCTCATCCACTGGTAAGCGTCGAGGCAGCTGTAAGTAACTGTGAAAACCACAAGAGCCACCAGTGCCACTGCGAAAAATTTACCAGCATGTCTTCTAGCGCGGCTCGCCGAACTGTTTCCTGCTACTTTTTTTGCTTGGTCATATGCATGTGTGATGAGGCTAGCAGCTGAAATGGCGATAATTGGGAAAACAGGTACAATGTAGCGCCATTCTTTGTTACCTATTAAACTAAAGAAAATGTAGACTACAAAAAAGAAAATTAGCAAATATTTATCCTGAGACCACCGCCGAAAGAAAAACATTGCCAACCCCGCTAAGCCTAAACCGTAGAGCAAGAACGAAATAGGATGAAATGAGCTATAGGGCCACACCATTTCTATCAGGTAAAAAACTGGGGCGGGAAATCGCGAACTGTACATTGCTTTGTCAGGGTTGCCAAGCTGTAGAGCGTAAAGCCACTGGTTTAGCATCCCCGCTGAGTAAGATTGGTAAGCAATGATTACCCAAGGTAGAGCTACAAGCGTGGCCGTTAGAATTAGCAGCGGGAACCGAGCTAGCTTTGCTTTTACGTGACCGCGACATAAAAGGCAGATGCTAACGGTCATGGCGACAATGGCGATTACAACTTGGTATTTGGCTAGGAAACCTAAGCCTAAGGTCACACCGCTGAGCACAAGGTATTTGTTTTCGTGCTTCTGTAGCCACATGAAGAACAGCAGGATAGTGGCTGAAAAGAAGAAAATCAGCAGAGTTTCCAGCATAGTTAACCGTGCAAGCCAAACAAATCCAGTCATTGTTCCCAGAAAAACGCTGGCGAGGAAGGCAGTTTTTGCATTGTACAACTGGTTTGCAAGCTCAAACGTTACCCATACAGAAAGGAGGGCAAACGTCACACCTAACAGTCTACCAGTAAAAACACTCACGCCGAATACCGCAAAGTACCCTGCGATTGTCAAATCTGCAAGCGGCGGATAAAACATGTTGGTTTCCAAGTACCTTGGAAAGAAACCGCGAAGAATAAGCAGTCCGCCTATGAGGTTGTTTGCTTCGTCCCAGTAAAGGGTCATCTTTGCTAGATCCAGCATCAACAAAGCAGCGTATGTTACGATGAAGACCAGCAAAAGTAGACGCCATTTACAGACGTTTAGTGTAAACTTGAGATGTGTGTGGCTGCACATTATTTCTCCTCA
>JBNVCD010000241.1:0-1791 GCA_050410875.1 Bathyarchaeia archaeon
GTCGGAGGCGTGGTTTACTTTATCCGGAAACGTCGACAATAAAAACTGTTATTCAAGGATAAGGAAATATGAAAAAAGGAGAAGAGAAAGGTTAGAACATTTTTTCCCAGCGATTGAAAAGTTCTAAAACTTCGTCGCCGCCGTGGTCTTTGAGGAATTCACGGGTTTCTCTGTCTTGGACAGCGTTCTTCTGGAATTCTTGGATCCACTGTGCTTTTTCTGCTAGGAAAATTATTCCGTCTACACCTGTTCTGGCCACTCGTGTAGCAACTGTCATTATTTGTTTGGTGGGCGCCACTGTGTCCCATGTTTCGCCTGGACCACGAACGTAGAAGTTTACAAATACAGGTTTCTTGAGAAAGCTCTTGTAGCCTCTGGCTATGGTTTCCCAATACCACGGTGTAGGATATGCTTTAGAGAACATAGGTATAACAAAGTAGTCGGCGTATTCAGCCATGGCAGCAAAATCATAACCAAAGCGTTCTTTGCCCAGCAGAGGATCAGGCAGACAGTTCACGAATAAGGGTTTGTTAACAACTTTCTCGCGTACTTCTTTGAGGAACTCTGTGACGGTGTTGGCTCGCCAATTTACCCAGTTCAAGCCGCTTTGGCGCCACTGTTCAACACAGCGGGGGCAGGTGCAAAACGCGTAGTCAGCAAAGTGCTGGCTACTTATGCTGATGCCAGGGGTTACTCGGGCGCATTCCTCAATGAGTTTTAGGTTGTATTCCCGGACTTCAGGGTTAGTCATGCACAGTACATCCCAGCGCAGATTGTAGCGTTTGTTAGTTCGGAATGCAGGACCATTTGCGCTGACAGAAATCCACTCTGGGTGTTTTGCAGCTAAAGCGTTGTCACCGAAAACGGCGATGTTAGTGTACATTTTTGGGTTAGGTTTACCCACAGTTCCTGACTCAGGTTTAATACGGTAAAAGTTGTAGTCCACACCTTCAACTGGTTCGGGTTGATATAGGAAGACTCCGAATTTCAAATTTTTCACCAATAGGTTTTTCGTTTCTTGCTAACGGATAATTTCGCAGGTTATTTAAGGTTTCAGTTTTTACCCTCGGAAAGAGCGGATTCTAACAAGCCCACCAGTACTTGCCGGAGAAAAGGCGGCAAATTTACATCACAATCCTCAGCGCAGTCTTGGGGAGCAGGCTTTTTTGAAATCAAACCAGCGAAATGTTTACCTAGCAAGTTCAGGTCTCCAAAGTGCGCTGGAACCAGACCCTGCTCAAAGTCTTCGTTAATTTTCACGGCTGCGAATACCAGTGATGCAAAAAGCGGGTCTTCCGTCAATTTTCTAGTCAGAAAATTGCTTAGTGTTTTCGCATCACAGTTTAGGCTTGGAACTTTTGAAAGTTCTGATGCTAACCGCTTAACTGACAAGTGATGTTCAGCTAAACGTTGCACCATTGACCTCTGAGGTACGAACCCGCCGATTCTGGAGCGAGATACAGCTTCCTTCACAGCTTGCCTTGTGCATGAAGCGACTAACTGCCCCAGTTTTGAAGCTGGACCTCCATAGATGATTTTGGGACCGTTACCTGTTTCAGCTACAACTATTGCGTCGGTTACGGTTCCTGTTGCTTCGGCACCTGAGTATCTACTGCGTACGTCAAGTTCTCGCAGGGCCGCGGTTTTTGCCTCGGTTGCGGTTATGAGACAGCTAACTAAGCAAGCTTCATCGGGATGCCCATCAATGACCACTATGATGTTGATTGTTCCTGCGATAGGTTGAACTTGAATTTTCTCGCCTGCTGATTCAGCGTGTGTACATCCGGCAGT
>JBNVCD010000242.1:0-1741 GCA_050410875.1 Bathyarchaeia archaeon
TGCAAGTCTGGTTTTATTTGTTTTAATGACAAGATACTGGCGTGAATTCCGAAGTTTCGGAGTGGGCAGTGTTATCGGCATGGGGGTTGGCGCCGCTATAGTCGCTGTTGCCGTTTGGGCATACAGCCAACTCTTCTTTTCGCCTACGGGTTATTTTGCGTCGCCGTTGTCGGCATCTTTGGTGCCTTTAATATTTGTGTGGACGTTTGCAACAGAAATTCCCTTTGTTTTGCTCCTTGCGCCTCCCATAATTAAGGCTTGCTACAAAGCCTTTCCCCAACTTCGCTTCGACACCAACGACAAAAGGGCGAAATAATGCAGTGTGCAAAGGCCTTTGCGCCAGCTGGTCTTTCAAGTTTCTTTGAGATTTGTGACCAGACAGACGCAGGTGTTCCCATCGCTGACCCTGAACGGGTAGGTGCCCGCGGCGGAGGCTTTGGTCTTAAACATGGAGTTTTAACTGAGCTTTCTCTTTCTGAGGCAAAAAAGAATAACATTCGCGTTTTTCTGAACGGAAACATTGCGCCAGAAGCTGAAACAACGAGGACTGCTTTGCGCATGCTCCTCAACAGAACTGAAAAGAAGTATGATGTGGTGGTTCACCATAAAATCTGTGTTCCTGTCGGCGCAGGCTTTGGAACAAGTGCAGGCGGCGCCTTAACTGCAGCGTTGGCTTTCTCGAAAGCTGCAAGTTTGCCTTTAACTTTTAATCAAATCGGCAAAATTGCGCATGTTGCCGAAGTATTATGTAAGACAGGCTTAGGTACAGTTGGAGCCTTAATGGTCAGTGGCTGCGTGCTTACCGTTGAACCCGGCGCGCCGGGAATCAGCGTTATCGACCGTATTCCTCTAAGTCCCGATTACGCCGTCGTTGTGGGGTTCTTTGGTCCAACACCGACGAGGCAAGTTTTGTCTTCTGCTGAAAAACGAGTTGAAATCAACCGTCATGGACGCAGAACCTTAGAGGCTATTTTAGATGAGCCCACTTTAGAAAATTTTTTGGCTTGCTGCTGGGATTTTTCTGAAAAAACAGGTTTTGCCACTGAACGTATTAGACAGCTCGCCCGCCTTGCACAGAGCGCTGGCGCCATTGGCTATGCCCAGAACATGGTTGGCGAGGCGCTTCATGCTGTTGTATTTAAGGAAAACGCTGCGGACGTGGTAGAAGTTTTTAAGCAGGTTTTACCACAAGAGGGCATCCTCGTTAGCACGTTGGATTTCCAAGGTGCAAGGTTGTTGGACACAGATGAGGCAGTTTAGAAAAGTAGCTGTTGGCGGAACATTCGACGAGCTGCATCGTGGCCACAAAACTTTACTTTTGAAGGCTT
This sequence comes from Bathyarchaeia archaeon, assembly GCA_050410875.1. Taxonomy (GTDB): domain Archaea; phylum Thermoproteota; class Bathyarchaeia; order Bathyarchaeales; family Bathycorpusculaceae; genus JADGNF01. Next base: position 1,329 of record JBNVCD010000242.1, read on the forward strand.
TTGAGGTGGGCGACCAAGTTGTTATCGGTTTAAGCTCTGACGCGCTGGTTAAAAAAATGAATAAACCCCACATAACCGCTGCCTATGACGAGCGCCTACAAAATTTGCAGGCTTTCCTTAAGAGTTTAGCGTTATTGAGCAGGACGGAAATTGTGGCGCTGGAGGATGCTTATGGCACTTCTGTTACTGATCCTCATCTTGAGGCGTTGGTGGTTAGCGAAGAAACACAGCGCACCGCATTAAAAATCAACGAGTTACGGCAAAAATCCCAGCTTTTGCCTCTGGCCGTAATTACTGTGAATATGGTTCCATCCCAAAACTGTACCCCTATCTCTACTACACGTATACGTAAAGGCGAAATGGACAGGGAAGGACGCCTACTTAAAAATGTAGGTTCTGGTTGTCGCGCCGTT
>JBNVCD010000243.1:0-1721 GCA_050410875.1 Bathyarchaeia archaeon
ATGAACTCCTTAAAAATGAATCCTGCTCGCGATGCAGGCAGGTTTGCCTATCACCTCAAATTCCTTCTGAAGGCAGCTTTGGTGGAAGTCGATGTTGAAACTAAAAAGTACTTTCTGACGGATCTTGGCAAAATGGTTATAGATGTGGCTGATAGAGTTGAAAAAAGGGCAGTTAAACCCAAAGGAATGCTTGTACGTACCTCACATTTAACGTTTGAAGAGTTTGACGCAAACAAAATTTCTAATTCGCTTATAAAAGGGGCAAAAATGCCTGTTGATTTGGCTCAGAAAATATCTAAGGAAGCCGAAAAAATCATACTTAAATCTAAAACTAAGTATTTAACTGCACCTTTAATTCGAGAAATCGTCAACGTGCTTCTTGTTGAAAAAGGTTTGGAAGACTACCGGCATAAGCTGACGCGGCTAGGTTTACCTGTTCATGAAGTAACAGCTTTAATTGAAGCAAAAGATAAGGACCATGCAGAAGACGCGGAGGCGCTTCTGTTAACCGTTGGAAAATCGGTTCTCCGCGAGTACACTCTTCTAAACGTTTTCCCCCGCGACATAGCAGATGCCCACTTAGCAGGCGCGATTCACATTAACAGTCTAGGCACGTGGATTTTGAAGCCCGACGAAGTGGTTCATGACCTGCGCTTTTTCCTCCAAAACGGCGTACGCGTGGATAACTATAACGTGTTTTGTCACTCTGAGCCCTCTGCTGAGAACTTTCAAGCTGCGTTATCAACTGTTTTTAATGTGCTGTTGTTGTGTTGTCAAGAGGTAAATAGAACTCAAACAGTCGACCACTTCAACGTGTTTCTGGCACCCTACGTTAAATGTGCAGATGCCGAGAAAGTGAAAGAGGCTTTACGCTTGTTCGTTTTAAACCTGAATCGACACGTGGACGCCTCTTTGGTTCTTGATCTATCCATACCCGCCGTGCTTATGGAAAAGACTGCTGTAGGTCCAAAGGGCAGCGTAGCAGGCAGGTACGGCGATTTTCTGGCTGAAAGTCACCTTTTAGTTGATATTTTATTTGACATTTTTTTGGAAGAGAGCCAGCTTAAACCTGTGGTGAATCCAAAGCTTGTATTAAGAGTCGACCCTGCGGCTTTTGAAGATGAGAAAGCGCAGGCATTGCTTCTTAAAGCTCACGAGTTAACCGCAGAAAAAGGTGTTGTTTACTTTGCTAGCGCTGTGCAAAAACAAAAGGGTGTAAAAGCCTCGGTTTTTTCTGCAAGCGGCATTAAACTTGCCGCAGATTTGACTGGCGACTGGGAGACCGACACTCTGAGAACTGGATGTTTAGGTTACGTCAGCATCAATTTGCCGCGGATTGTTCAGGAGAGCGGCCGGGATCGAGCCAAATTTCTGAATCTTCTCAAAGAGAGGTGTGAGCTTGCGGAGCGCGCATTAAGTATAAAGCAGCGTGCCCTCAAGCAGCACGGCGGAGTCGTTTTGCCTTTTATGCTGCAGGATACAAGCGGTGATGTTTACTTTAGATTGGAAAACTGCAGTGGTATAATAAATTTTGTGGGTTTAAAAGAAGCAGTGGAAAGCTTTACCTCAAAAAACCTAGACGACAAAGAAAGTCTCGCTTTTGCTGACGAACTCGTGCAAGCCAGTTCAGATTTCTTTCATAAAACAGGGCGTAAACATGGAAAACGCTTATTCATCTCTGTTTTGCCAAATCCTGAGGCCTCTGTGAGGTTTGCCCGTGT
>JBNVCD010000244.1:0-1671 GCA_050410875.1 Bathyarchaeia archaeon
GTTAAGCGCCACGGTGACGGCTGCGAGGACTATTATTAATGTAAGTTTTTTTGTGTCCATGCTTATCGGTTTAACCTTTCAGGTTTAATTATTTAAGAGTAGCTACTCAAATAAGGGTAAGAAGATTTCGGGTTTAAAAACTAAATAAAGAGTGTACACATATGATTTCAACAGTGAAAAATGTTGCCTCAACCCTCATTTTCAGTCAGCGAAGTAAAAGCTTGGCTTGAAAAAGAAACAAACCCCACTTTAATTCCAATACAGACCCAGGCGCAAAGACACCTTGCTAACATGCAAGCTGGACTTCAGAACCTTTTGGACGCCAGCAAAATGCTTCTCGATAACAGCCAAGCTGAAATTGACAGGCGAAACATGAAAGTTTACAACCGCGCCCGCGCCCTCAATAAACTCTCTTTGCTTTTCATTGAAAGAATAAAAAAATTGAAAACTCCTGAAGACATATCCTACGACAGTCTCAACAGTTTTGCCCAAGACATACAAAAAGCGTTAGCTGTCACCGAAGTTGACATCAAAAACTGGTTTCAACATATCTCTCCCTTCTTCATAATGGACCGCCGAAAATTTCTCTCAGTTTACGAGAAAACAAAACTAGTTTTTGGCGACTTCAACAATTTTTTAACGCGGGACTACATGAAAACAAAGGGTTTGCAGCAGACTTTCCAGCTAATTAGCGAGCTACAAGTTTTAGAAAAACAGTTAACTACTGTTGAAGAGCAGAAAGCTAACTTGAAAAATGAGAGGTTGCGTCTCGAACAAGAAATAGTTACTTTCGAGCAGCAGATCCACAGTTTAACAAAGCAGATTAACCTTGATCAACTAACCCAAACCAACGCTGAAATTGAAAGCTTAAACAACATGTTAAAGCAGGAACTACGCCACTTACAAAAGCCATTCATAAAAATGCAAGCTCTCGCCACGGGAGGTGGCGGCGCCGGTTTAACTTCTGATGAACTTAAAAAAGTCGGTTTATACTTGGAGAACCCCTTTGAAGCTATTATAGCAGAAGAAGCTGGTCTACCTGTACTGAAGGAGATTCTGCAGAAGCTCTTATCGTTACTTACCCAAGATAAATTGCGGCTGAAGCCCGATAAAGCCCGCAAAGCTGAACAAGCCATAAACGATATATTAAAAGGTAGTTCGCTGGAGGCGTTCCACCGAAAATGCGTTGAAGCTGCTGCACGACGGCGACAACTTGAAAGTTCAACGGAGCTGGGAGAAGCCAAACGCCAGTTGTCTTTGCTTCAGCAGCAGAAAGACCAGTTGCAGACTCGATGTTTAAATCTGGAAACCGATGAAGCCGCTAAAGAGAAAAGCCGCACAGATTTAGAAGAGAAAATTCGTAACCACAAAAAAGCAATCGAAACCAACATACTTACCTATCTGGGCAAACAAGTGCATCTATCTTAGTTTGAGCCTCTGCTCCTCGGAAACTTTAAGAGTCTAGTCATTGAGCTTTTTGACACAAAAGACGCGCAGGATGAATCCGCTTGAAGATCGGCATTGCAACCCGAAACATGGAAGCTTGGAGCAGCACTCAAGTGAGAGAAGCTCTGTCCAAGCGTGGCATACCTTACGTTTGTTTCACTTTTCCCAAGCTGGTATCTCAGATTGGACACAAACCCTACTTCCGAGTTAAAGACGTAAACCTGC
>JBNVCD010000245.1:0-1296 GCA_050410875.1 Bathyarchaeia archaeon
GTGCAACATGCCTACTGTGACGGAGCGTATGTAACGTGAAGCCCATCTTAAACTTGGTAAATGCGCGCTTTAGAGGTCTTAAGCCTTGTGTACATGGGGCTGACGTTTTTGAGGTGGCAGGGAAGGTTGGTTTAGGTAGTGAGGGGATTTTAGATTTTAGTTCTAGCGTAAATCCTTTAGGCGCTTCTTGGAAGGCGTTGGAAGCAATAAAAGAAAGTTTAGGTTCGATTTCACGCTATCCTGACTCGAACTCTGTTGCTTTACGGAAAGCAATTGCACAACGCTATAAGGGTTTAAGTGAAGACAACGTCGTCGCGGCTAACGGTTCAACAGAGCTTATCTATTTGTTTGCGGATGCTTTTTTGCAGCGTGGCAATACTGCTTTGATTGGCACCCCCACTTTTGGGGAGTATGAAAGGGCAGTTTGCCGCGCGGGGAAAAAAGTGAAGTATGTCCCGTTGGGGAAAGATTTTCGCTTAGAACCCACACATTTTATTTCAAATATGGACGAGAAAACCAAAATTGTTTTTTTATGCAACCCTAACAACCCAACGAGCAGGCTTGCAAAAACTGAAGCACTGTTAGAAATTGTGGAAAAGGCTCTCATAAAGGATGTTCTGGTTTTTTTGGATGAAGATTTCTTAGAGTTTGTTAAGGAAAACTCTGAACTTTCACTTATTGGCAAGGTTGAGGAATTCCCAAATTTGTTTGTGTTAAGGTCGTTCACTAAGCTTTATGGTTTAACTGGACTTAGAGTTGGTTATGGTGTTGCCTCAAAGGAAATTACAGAAGTGCTGTTGAGCTCAAAGATACCGTGGAATCTTAACTGTTTAGGTCAAATTGCGGCTATAGCGGCACTATCTGATGAAGAACACGTGCAAAAGTCGTTAGCTTTGGTTAAAGAAGAAAAGGCGTTCTTGATGAAGGAGTTGGAACGGTTTGGGATGTTAAAGGTTTATCCTGCTGACGCAAATTTCTTTCTCATTGACATACGCAACTGTGGTTTTACATCAACGCAACTGAAGGAGAAACTACTATCACACGGTGTATTGATTAGAGATTGCAGTTCGTTCGTTGGGCTCGACGGATATTATATTCGGGTTGCAGTGAAAAAACATCACGAAAACGAGAAATTAATTGAAGCCCTAAAAAAAACCTTACAAGCGCGGGCATAAAATACATGGTGCTTTTTGACGTCACATTTTTTGCGGAGCAGGTTTTGGTTGTTGCGTTAGCTTTCTTGCTGGATTTGGTATTTGGGGAAATCCCTGACAAAGTACACCCAACTGTTTGGAT
>JBNVCD010000245.1:1306-1670 GCA_050410875.1 Bathyarchaeia archaeon
GGGAAGGTTATTGGTTGGGCAAAGCCCAAACTAAAAAACACTAATCGCTTAATCGAAAAAATTAACGGCGTCCTACTCTGTGTTAGCGTTATAGTGCTTTTCGCTTTGCCTGTTGGGTTGCTACTGTGGATTCTCAGACAGACGGCGGTTTGGGGCTGGCTGATGTATATTGTGGTTGCAGCAGTTTTACTGAAGAGCACAATTGCCATTAAATGCATGTTGAAATATACTATGCCTATTGCTGAAGCTTTGAAAATGAAGAAAATAGATTGTGCAAAACAGTGGCTACCATATATTGTTCGACGTGACCCCAAGAGATTAGACGAGCAGCACGTTCTTTCAGCTGCTGTTGAGTCTATTGCAG
>JBNVCD010000246.1:0-1655 GCA_050410875.1 Bathyarchaeia archaeon
GGAGGAGTGCTGGTGGAATAATGTGCCAGTTGCTGATTTTGTGCAGCGAGACCTTGAGGATGCAGACCGATGCGACGTCATGGTTGTTTACCTGCCTAAAATTTCAGCTGGCGCCTGCATGGAGTTATTTTACGCAAAGCAGAAAGGCAAAAAAATAATTGTGGTTTCACCTATGGAGTGCCTCAGTCCATGGATCATCTACCACTCGGATATAATTGTAAAAGACTTAAGGGAGCTGGAGGCGGCGCTAAAGCAGGTTTAACGGTATGGCAAAAGCGGCTTTGAAAGGAATCTACGTTTTGATTATTCACGTGAAGAAAAGTGTTAAGATAAGAATCGGCGCTTTAGGCACAGTAAACATAGAAGAAGGAAAGTACGCATACGTGGGTTCTGCACAAAAAAATTTAGAGTGCAGAGTAAGACGTCACCTCCGAAGAGAGAAGCGAAAATTTTGGCACATCGACTATCTTCTGGATAGCGACACTGCCGAAGTTTTAGAAGTACGTTACAAGAGCGGAGACAAAACAGAAGAATGCAAAATTGCTCAGTTAATAGCCAAGCAAGGCAAAGCAGTAGAAGGCTTTGGCGCCTCAGACTGCCGCTGCATAAGCCACCTATTCCAAATTGAAAATCAACAGTGCCTTGAAAAAGAAACCCAGATAGTTGAGCTGTAAAAGAAAGGAAAGAAAAAGTTATTTTTTGTTTTCCTGCTGACGCTTCTTAAAGAACGCTAAGGTTTCTTTGGCTGAAGTTACACGTCTAGTTTCAATGTGATTAAAAGTAACAACGCGAAGATTTTCAGGTTCTAACTCGAATTTTGCAAATGCAGCCATATCTTGAGTCTCGTAGATAACCCATGATGTGTGCCCCCACCGGTCAGTCCATATACCGACCACTTTAACATCATGTTTAGCGGCGATGGCTTCAACGTTCTCTAGCCAATTCTTCATAACCTCAAGGTTTTCGGGCGTGCCTAAAGGGCAACTTTCAGGCGAATGCTTCAAAATTTGAAGTATATACATCCTCAATTTCTCCCAACATTTTTCTTAGTTTTAGGACTTATAACATTAAAATATCTTTTGCTGGGAAGGTTTGAATCACACATTTAGGCACTCAGCGCACAGCAAATCTAGAAAGACAAGTTTTGAAAAGCCTTTTATAATATTAAGGGTTTACTATGGAATATGTCTTCAACTAAAAAAATGGTTGTTGAATGGAAAGGCAACTACCGTCTAGAAGCTAAGAATGAGAAGGGTATATCCGTAAAGTTTGATGCACCAAAAGAGCATGGAGGAGAAGAAACCGCTCTTTCACCCATGGAAAACGTCTTAGCCAGCCTCGCCACCTGCAGCAGTTTTCATGTCTTAACAATTCTGAAAAAGAAGAGACAAAAAGTTACGGGCTACACGGTGGAAGCAACTGCGGAAAGAAGAGAAGATCCGCCGCCCCGAGTATTCACGAAAATCCACCTCAAATACATAGTCAAAGGAGAAGACATAAGCCCTCAGGCAGTTGAAAGCGCCATCAAACTTTCAGAGGAAAAATACTGCTCCGTAGGCGGAATGCTGCAAAAAGCGGTGCCCATCACTTCGTCTTACGAAATAGTGGCTGAATAAATTGCCAAGTTAAATGTAAATTTAACTTTAAGGTACACC
>JBNVCD010000247.1:0-1648 GCA_050410875.1 Bathyarchaeia archaeon
AGGCGCGGATGCCTTCGAAAACGCCGTCGCCTACAACGGTTCTGTGTTCAAACTCAAAGAGCACGTTGAGCGGTTGTACGCTTCAGCCCACGCGATGATGCTGAACATACCCATCACTCAAAAGCAAATGATAGATGCGGTGGTGGGAACTTTAAGGAGAAACAACCTTAAAGACGCCTACATACGCCTCGTAGTTACCCGCGGCGTGGGCGACTTGGGGTTAGACCCAAGAAAATGCAGCGTTGCATCCGTCATCATAATCACTGACCGCATTTCCCTGCATGAGGGAGAAGCTAAAATAAAAGGGATCACTACGCTCATTTCATGGATACGTAGAGACCCGTGGATGGAACGTCCCACGAAATAAAGTCGCTCAACTACCTCAACAGTGTCATGGCGAAAATCGAAGCAAACATGAGCGGCGCTGACGAAGCCATATGCCTCGACAAAAACGGGTGCGTAGCGGAGGGCGTAGGCGAAAACATTTTCGTGGTGAAAAATGGGAAAATCACTACACCGCCGACTTCTACAGGCGCACTTGAAGGCATCACAGCTAAAGCGGTGGTAAAGTTGGCAAAAAAACTTGGCTACGAGGTAACCGTGGCTAACGTTACGCCTTTCCAACTTTTCAACGCAGACGAGTTGTTTTTTACAGGAACCGCCGCGGAAATCGTCCCCATCAGGCAGGTTAATTGGCGGCAAATTGGCAGTGGAACTGCAGGTCCAGTAACCAAAAAGTTGATGGATGAATTCAAAAAGATAGTTAGCGACCCCAACGAAGGGGTGCCCATTTAAAGGGTTAAAGCAGAACCTTTTTTTCTTTTTTCATGAATTGCTCTATCAGGTTGAAGGCTTGTTCTAGCTCGTTGATGGGTGGAAGGAAAACTAATCTTGCGTGTCCAACGCCGTATACTGGGTCGAAGCCTGAACCTTGAACCAGCAGTACGCCTGTTGCCTTAAGCAGTTTCACCACAAAGTCCAAGTCTGTCTTCCAACGTGAACCGACATCGTGAATTTTTGGGAAAGCATAAAATGCTCCTTCAGGTTTTGTGCAGCTGAGGCCGCTGATTTCGTTTAAGCGTTTCCAAGCGTAGTCTCGTCTCTGCTTGAGCTTCTCCACCATAAGTTTAATGTGGTCTTCTGGACCTTGCAGAGCCGCTACCCCCGCCTTTTGAACAGGAGTGTTAGCGCACAGTCGTATTCTGCACTCTTTCAGAATTGACTGCTTAACGTCCTCAAGTTGGGAGCCTTCAGCCTTAAAGTAGACGTAGCCTAGCCGCCACCCCGTCATGGAGTACGCTTTAGAGAAGCCGTTTAACCCAACTACAGGAATGTCCGTAGCGAGGTGCGCAGTGCTGGCGAAATCTTCTGAGTAGGCTAAGCGGTCGTAGATTTCATCGGACACCACTAGCAGGTTATGTTCGCCCGCTATATCCAGCATTTGCTTAACAATTTTCTTTCCGTAAAGCGCGCCCGTGGGATTATTCGGGTTAGTTATGACGATTGCACGCGTTTTTTTAGTGATTTTTTTTCGCAAGTCATCCACGTCAGGCTGCCAACGGTCTTCCTCTAAGGTTTTGTATGCCACTGGGGTGCCGTCAAAAAACTTGGTGTACGAAATGTAAGGTGGATAAGTAGGACCGGGGAA
>JBNVCD010000248.1:0-1562 GCA_050410875.1 Bathyarchaeia archaeon
GTCTGAAAGGAGTAAACACTGAAATCAGCGTTAAAACTGCACCCCACGTGATGAGTCGGAATTCTGCCCAAAGCCCGCTTTTTTGGGCTGCAATTTTGTGAGCCATTTCATGGATTAAAAAAGACAAGGTTAAGAAAAAGGAAAAAACGGCTGCAACTGTCCATGTCCAATCGTACCAGTAAAAGAAGTTGTTGTATATTGCAATGGAGAAGCCGATGCCGATTATTAATAGTGCAGCGGGAAGTAGATGTTTAACTTCTGTGGAGCTGACATAGACTTTGTTTTTAACTTGGCGGGGCGGCCAAAAACTAACTGAGTAATCATATGAAGCCGCAGGCTGAGTTATGAAAGCCTGAGCTGCTGTCTCTCGTCTTTGCGTTTGCGCCAGTTCTATGTTTGGGCAACTGTGGGTTTCAGGTAGGCGGTGTGCACTACAAAATTGGCCTCCACAGTAAGAGCAGCGGAAGGGCATGAGTACTTCTTGACCACATTTATGGCAGTGCATATGGTTGTGTGCACACTCTTTTCTCTGCATAGAGAGAAATTGACGGTTTATATGTTTCTCTTCAAAACTGCTGAGTTGCTTGTTGATGCTTCATGGTAAACCCTTAAAACGCTAAACCTGAAAATAGAAGGTTACTAATAATATGGTAGGGTGGGGTGAAAAACCTATTTGAAAGCTTTCAGCTTTGTCCACACTGCTGATTTACACTTAGGCTATGCTCAGTACGGGTTAGAGGCGCGACGACAAGACTTTGATAACGTCTTTTTGGAGGTCGTGGACAAAACAATAGAGTTGAAAGCAGATTTCATGATTATTGCAGGCGACCTGTTCCATCAGGCAAGACCTTCAAATGTTACTTTGGAAAACACCGTAAAAACTTTGAAACGCCTCAGAGACGCAAATATCTCTGTTTTGACAGTGGATGGCAGCCACGATTTTGCTCCAAACTCGATTACAAGCACCATTCTCTATCCACTAGATAGCGCAGGTTTAATCTACCATCTGCCTCGACATGAAGGAGCGTGCTGGCGCAAAACTGACTGCTGTTACGTTTACGGTATACCAAACTTTCGAAGCAGACGAAAAACAGAAGAGGTACTGCCCCAATTTTTACAGCAAAATCCGCCTAGGCCTGACCCCGCAGTTACTAACATTTTTGTTTTACATGCCGCTGTTGATTTACCCACAGTAAAACCACCACATATTGAAGCAGAAGTCCCACCCAACCTTATCCCCAATGGATTTGATTACTACGCTGCAGGTCACATTCACCAGAGAGTGCTAACTCAGTTCAAAACGGGACTGCTGGCTTACAGTGGATGCACAGAAACTGTTAGCTACGACGAAGCAAAATACAAAAAAGGGGTTTACCACGTTAACGTCAACGAAAAAGGGGAAGTTACACCTGAATTTGTAGAGCTCCAGTCGCCTCGCAAATTTGTGGTTTTAGAAGAGGAATTCTCAGGGTTAAACGCGCAAAAAATCACCGACGCCGCCGTGCAGATGGTGAAGAGCGCAGATGAAGAAGGCGCCATTATAATACCTGTGTTGAAAGGCG
>JBNVCD010000249.1:0-1539 GCA_050410875.1 Bathyarchaeia archaeon
GCCGTTGCTTGTTGTGGTTGCTGTGGGGTTGCCGTAGTACATGTAGATGGTGGCTGGGTTTGTGCTTAAGTCGTCTGGGATCTGAACCCAGAAAGTGGCCAAATTGCTTGCGGTTTCGCTTTGCATCCAATAGTTCAACGGGGTCACGCCGTCGCCGTCTGTGAAGCGTAAATCACCGAAGTCCGTTCTGCTGTGGCTGTTTAAGTAGACATTTCCTGCGCTGTCAGTTCCTGCACCGTAGTATGCTGCGATCTTGATTTGGTAGCCTGTGCCGGCGCCGCTTGATGGGTTTATGGTGTGGCTTTTTTGGTATTGCCATCCTGCGAGCCATGGTTGAGGCGTGGGCGTTGGGGTTGGCGAAGGAGTGGGAGTTGGTGTCGGGGTTGGGGTCGGCGTAGGAGTTGGAGTCGCTGTGGGGTTTGGAGACTGAGAAGGCGAAGGTATGGAAGTGGAAGTTGGCGAAGGTGATGGCGTTTGTGCAGGAGTCGATGTTGGTGATATTGGCCCGCTTCCCTGGCACATGACCGATGTTGACTGCGCTATAGAACTGCCCCCACTGGAAGTGGCTGCTACGTTAACAATGTACGTCTGGCCAGAAGTGTAGGTACCTGTGGGTGAGGAAGAGGCGGATGTTGATTTGCCGGGACCTAACCCGCCAGCGGGAACAGCTAGAGCAAGGGGTTGTTCTGTTGGAAGCTGGACGGTTAAGCTGGTGAGTGGTTTGGTGCCTGTGTTCTTGATGGTTATTGTGAAGGCAACGTTTCCGTTTGTGTCCTTTACAAGGTTTACTGACTGGATAGTTAACTGGGCATTGCCACTGATTATTTGGGTGTTGTTTACGAAAATTGAAGCGACTAAGCTTCCTCCGATAATTACTATTGCAATGGTTATGAGGACCGCATATAGCTGGCTGATGCCGCGCTTGCTTCTATAAGTTTTATGACAGTTGGACATGGTTGATCGGAGAAAAAGGTTGCAGGAATTTTTAAACAACAAAAATGAAATCTGTTTGTTACTACGCAGTTGCGTAGGAACTGTTGGTGAAGTTTTACACAAGTAGTTTCCTTTTGTGAGTTTGCAGGTTCTGGTTTGTTTTCGGGCTTAAAAAGAGAGGGGTTTCCCTCTTTTGGAGTTGAAGGAATGAATAAAATAGTTTTCGCAACAAGAGTTGAGAAATTGCCTGCAGACCTTCAAACAGCATTAATCGGAGACCTAAATGCAACTATAGAAGAACGATTAGCTAACTTCGAACGAATAGCACAAAAAAGACGAGAAAAGAGGCAATCCACGAACTAAGTTAGTTCGCTCAAAGCGACCATAGATGCCCTTGCTTATGTAAATTGTTTGACTACGCAACTGCGTGCACAAAATACTAATCCTTCTAGCATAAAGTAAGCCACTTGAGGGGGGCTGCTGCTAAAAACTAAGCTTGTCTTAGTTCATCTTCGTTGACATCCTTCCATTCGCCATTGCGATCCAAATCTAAGAAGAAAATGTCTTTTGGGCTTTTCAGGCGATGAAAAGCCCAAAAGACATTTT
>JBNVCD010000024.1:0-13317 GCA_050410875.1 Bathyarchaeia archaeon
AGCTATGCAGGTGCAGACTTGGCAGGTACAAGCCGATTTGAATACCCGCCAAGTGTACGCGCTATCCGCGTCATGTGTTCAGGCAGAGTTGACCGCGAATTCATACTAGAAGCGTTCCGTTTAGGCGCCGGTATGGTTTTGGTTGGCGCTTGCCACTTACCCTACGACTGCCACTATATTAGCGGTAACTACAAGATGAAAGCCCGAACCGACGCGTTAAAAGGCATGTTGACCAAGCTGGGTATGAGCCCCCAAAGGTTCAGAGTCGAGTACGTATCAGCCGCAGAAGGCATCCACTATGCTGAAGTCATCAAAGAAATCGACGCTGACATGAAAGCGCTGGGAAAAGAAAAAATAAAAGAAGAAAACGCAAAACTCAAGCCAACCCTTGAGAACATGCTCAAACGCTGGAAGAAATAGTGAGACATCGCGTCCACAATAACAATCTACTTTTTTGTGTCTACTTAGAACTGTTTCCTTTCAAACAAACCGATGGCGAGTAGCAGCAGTGCACTACATGTTAGCAGCGCCGCTGCTGTCGTAAAAAGAGTAGCGTGGGTTATGTTCAGTATAGTTGGTAGTAAAGGAAGAACTGAAATCTGGTTTCCGCCGTAAATGACCAGTATTGCTCCAACCATCACGCTTGGCGAGACTACCCCTATAAGCACTCCTGCAGCACAGGAGACCGCTAGCATAGACAAACTTGTGACAAGCGATTGCACAGTATTGTCCAGTAGGGCGGCGGACAACGCGCCTGCTGTAACATAGTCGGTTGCCATGCCGACGAGAACCGCAAAAAGGCTAGCTATAGTGACGCAGCTGTAGACGGCAAGGAACTTGGCAAGAAGCAGTTCTCGCCGTTTTAGAGGCCTAATGAGAAACAGTGTGTAAACATTTCGGTTTTTTTCGTTAATTATAGAGACAGCCAACATAACAGATGAGAGTGTTCCAGCTAAACTAGAAATTACTATAGTAGAAATTACTGTGAAGGGTATGTCTTGCCCCGTGGAGGTAGTTTGTACAAAGCGGAACAATAATGCAATAACAGGTAAACCTATCCAGAGAAACAGCATCAGTTTCGATTTGTAAAATCCTCTTAACTCATCAGCAAAAAGCAACGGCAGTTTCATATGTTCTCGCTCTCCTGTACATATCTTTGATATATGTCATCCAGTGTCGGCGACAGCAAGTTTAAACCGCGGATCCTGATTTTCTGCTTCACTACAGCTTGTACTATGTCGTTTATAGCGTCATCTGCGTCAGCGTCTCTTTCAAGGTTTACTAAGATCCTACCCGCAGAGGGTTGCTCCACACTTTTGACATGTTTAATTTTTTGTAATTCTTGCCATTTATCAGTAGCATAACTTAGCAAAACCTCCACTGTTTTCTGCTCAGTTAAATGTTCTTTAAGTTCATTTAAGGTGCCTACCTGTTTTATCTGTCCATGATTTATTATGCCTATGCGGTCCGCGACATCTTGGACGTCACTGAGAATGTGCGAAGAAAACAGTATAGTTGTGCCCTTCTTGCTGAGTTTCAACAAAACCTCTTTGAACTGGTGCCTGCTGAGTGGATCCAACCCGTTTAGTGGTTCATCTAAAATTAGCAGTTTTGGATCATGAAGAATCGCTTGCCCTAAACCTACCTTCTGCATCATACCGCCTGACAACTGAGAAATTTTTTTGTAGCGTACCTCAGAGAGCCCAAGCAAATCCAAAACTTCAGGTATGCATTTTTCCACTTCTGTTTCAGTTAAACCTGAGAGTTTTCCAAAAGTTTTTAAGGCGTGGTTCACCGTGCGCCATTCTTGGAAACCTACACTTTGAGGTAGATAACCTAGTAATTTGTGCACTTCGCCTTTTTGGTTGGGCACTTGAAAACCGCCGATGTAGACTTCGCCTTGGAAGTCGGTGATTAATCCTGTTAAAATTTTCATAGTGGTTGTTTTTCCTGCACCGTTAGGACCAATGTAGCCGAAAATTTCGCCTTCACCAATTTCAAGAGAAATCTTTTTTAAGGCAGGTAAAACGCCGTAGTTTTTTGTAACTTCTCTAAGAACTACAAACTGATTTTTGAATTCAAAGTTGATGTAAGGCATTTTTACTTTAACCGTCTCGTCATCAGTTTGGTGAAAGCTGCTTTTATTTTCTTGGTTTCTCTGCTCTTTTATAATACACCAAAACGTGGTAGTCTACGGGTCAACAGTTTTATATTTGTTTTTGCGAGACTCTTATTGAGTGGTTTTTACAAACATGAGGTAAGTCAAATGGCTTCTTTATCCTTGAAGTCTTATCCGGCGCGAATTCATTTCCATTTTTAGTTTACAGGCTTGTTTCCGCGCGGGTTAAATGCTGCCGACGTAAATCTTGGGCTTTAGCAAATTTTAAATATAAATTGACCACATATATGGAATTCCGAGGTAAAAATCGTGGCTAAAAAGCTGTTTTTATCTACTATTTCGGTTTCTGTTAACTTTCAGGTGAGGTTACCAGTTCACCCAGAAGTCTTTTATTTTATAACCTACACTTATAATAAATGTGAGTTTGTTATGTCAGTTAGAACTACGCCTGACTATATCAACCTTTTAAATCAAGCGGTTTCCCGAGAAATTCAGGTCTCAATACAGTACATACTTCAGCATGCAAAAATGGAAAAACTGCTGCGGCGAACAATCCCAGAGAATATACTCTTAGATAAAACCACTTACGATGCGGTAGGCAAATTTCTCAAGGACTTTGCCATCCAAGAGATGAAACATGCAGCTGCAATCATGGAGCGCATCTACTATCTTGGGGGCTCAGCGACAACCAAAGCCGACAAGCCAAAAATTGGTAACAGTTTAAGCGAGTTTGCAAAAAACGGCGTCAAAGCTGAAGAGGAAGCCTTGATTTTATACCGCAAAATAATCGGCGCCGCAGGAGAAATCGGAGACTGGGAAACCCGGGAGCTTTTCGAGAAAATCTACAGCGAGGAAGAACAGCACCTCTTCAAATTCCAAGAGTACGCAGGCATGAAAGACGAAGCTGAAACACCTGAAACGGTTCCGCTGTCAGAGTGGCGTAAAATCTTCAACTCGGACTACTTTGCACTCCTCAACAAAGCAGTCGCCTCTGAAATCTCCGCTATAATCCAATACACCAATCAGCATGAAAAAGCTAGTTATCTTGCTTTACGTGTGAAAAACACACCCTTAGAAGTCATCACGGAAAACAACAAAGCCAAAGTTGTCAGCGAATTACTCAAAAAAACCTTCATGGCCGAGATGGAGCACCTTGAAAAAATTAGCGAGCGCATTTACCTGCTGGAAGGCGAAGCTGTCTTTACGCCTGACCCCTTACCTCAGGTCGGAGATGACACTGATGCTTTCTTAAAATCAGACCACGAGGCAGAAAATAACGCTATCGTCTTATACCGCAAAATCATCGAAGAAGCCATGAAACGCGGCGACACAACCACAAGACGCATGTTCGAAGACATTGTAATGCAAGAAGAAGAACACTACTGGAGCTTCGACGACTTCTTAAGGTAAACACCCTTTTCGCTTCTTTTTTATTTTTGAAATAGCCTCTCTTGAAGGCGTATGTCATGTCTGAAAAAGAAGAACTGCCCCGCTGTGAACGATGCGGCAACTTCATAGACGATTGTAAATGCGTTTGCCCCTATTGTGGTGAAACTTCAGGTTGCGACTGCTGCACAGGCTACGGTAAAGCAACAGGCGGCTAAACCACACGTTTTAGCCCCTGCTTTAATGGATGGAATACACGATGGTAAAAGATAGTATAAACTGGATGGCTGGGGGTCCACAAGGGAGTGGTGTTGACACGGCAGCGAACATCTTTGGAAAAGCTTGTGGATATGGTGGACTCCACGTTTTCGGCAGAAGAGAATACCACTCAAACATCAAAGGATTACACAGTTATTTCCATTTACGCGTCTCCAAAAAAGAAATCCTCGCCAACATCAATGATGTGGACTTGCTGGCGGCGTTTGACGCTGAAACCGTGGTCAGACACATAAGAGATGTGGTTCCTGAAGGCGGAATTATAGTTGACTCTCAGCATTTGGGCATCAAAGTCCTGAATATACCTACTTTGCCGCCAGAATTCAGAGTTGAACTACGCAAGTTCATGCAGGAGAACGGCATGGGTGAAACGCTAGATGACTGGTTAGAATACGCCAAAAAGCTGAACATTCAGGTTTTCCCTGTTCCTTACTTGGAGTTGCTGAATCAAATCGGGCCAAAACTCGGTGTCACACAACTCAGCAAAATCACCCGCATGGTGAACGTTTTGACCGTCGGTGTTTCTCTTGCGCTCTTTAAGTACGACCGTGAGCTCGCGGAGAAGGCTGTGCGGGCAATTTTTTCTGAAAAACCCAAAATTGCCGACATGAACGTGACTGCTTTAAATCAAGCTTATGACTACGCCGAATCTATGTTCAAAGAATCATTCAGGCACCGTCTCGAAAAGACAGCAGTCACAGAAGAACGCATTTTTATAACAGGCAACCAGGCAGTAGCGATGGGCAAAGTTTTGGGTGGCTGCCGGGTTCAAACCTACTACCCCATTACGCCTGCTGCAGATGAAAGCGAATACCTTGAAGCCCACGAAATCCTGAAGACCACAGGAGAAAACGAAGCTATAATTGTGGTGCAGACCGAAGATGAAATTGCCGCTGTAAACGCCGCTTCAGGCTCAGCGCTTGCAGGCGCCCGAGCGGCAACTTCAACTTCTGGACCAGGTTTCTCTCTTATGGCTGAAGGGTTAAGTTGGGCGGGCAACAGTGAGGTGCCTGTTGTAATAACCTATTATCAGAGAGGTGCTCCTGCCACGGGGTTGCCGACTCGGCATGGGCAGGCTGACTTGCAGTTTGTTTTGCATGCAGGGCACGGTGAATTTCCACGTATCGTGCTTGCTTCAGGTGACATACGTGAGTGTTTTTATGACGCAGCCAAAGTTTTTAACCTAGCCGAGAAATACCAGTTGCCTGTTATACATCTGCTGGACAAGGCTATGGCTAACTGCAGCCAAACCTACCCTGTTTTCGATTACCACGGATTCAAAATTGACCGTGGGCAACTCCTTGCAGAGAAAGACTTGGCAGGTAAAGAGTACAAACGCTTCAGCTTCACCGAAACCGGTGTTTCTCCGCGGGTTGCGCTGGGCACACAAAACGGTGTTCACTGGTACACAGGAGACGAACACAACGAGAGTGGGCACATCAGTGAAGAACCGTTGACAAGACGGCTTATGGTGGAGAAACGCATGAAAAAGCTTGAACTAGTTGACAGAGAAGTGCCTGTTGAAGATAAAGTGGCGTTTTTTGGAGATGTAGGTGCCGAAAACATTGTGGTTAGCTGGGGTTCGCCTAAAGGCGCCATAATAGAAGCTATTCGTCTTCTCAAAGATGAGGGCTTGAACGTAGGCTTTCTGCAGTTACGTATGCTCAGTCCGTTTCCAGTTGAAATTGTAAGAAGTGCGCTTGCTGGCAAAAAACGCGTGATCGACGTGGAAGATAACTACTGTGGTCAACTATGTGATTTGATTAAAGAAAAAACAGGAATCGCCTCCAACTATCTGATTTTAAAATATACTGGGCGACCTATGACGACAACCGAAGTTTACGAAGCTCTGAAATTGATCTTGACTGGTCAAGCTCCAAAAAGGCAGGTGTTGACTTATGGGTCTTAAAGCATCCGACTTCAAAACCGACGTCTACGCCGACTGGTGTCCGGGCTGCGGCAACTTTGGTATAATGAACGGCTTGCAGATGGCTTTCGCGGAGCTTGGGTTAGCGCCACACCAGATAGTTCTCGTTTCAGGTATTGGCTGCTCAGGTAAAGAGGCTCACAACGTTAAGTGCTTTGGCGTCCACACTTTGCATGGCAGAACGCTGCCTTTTGCTATGGGAATAAAAATTGCCAACCCCGACCTAGAAGTAGTTGCCGTCGGCGGAGACGGCGATGGTTTAGGCATAGGCGCAGGGCACTTCGTCAATGCGGGGCGGCGTAACTTAGACATGACCTACGTGCTGCACAATAACGGCGTCTACGGCTTAACTAAAGGGCAAGCTTCCCCCACGTTGCGGCTGGGTTTAAAAACCAAGTCGTTGCCGCGAGCAAACATAAACCAGGCCGTAAACCCCATAGCGTTAGCCCTCATCTCAGGCTACACGTTTGTTGCCCGCTCCTACGCTTACGACGTGAGACACCTGAAAGAAACAGTGAAGGCAGCCATACAACACAAAGGCTTAGCCTTCATAGATTGCCTACAGCCATGTCCAACGTACAACAACATTAACACCAAAGAGTGGTACGCAGGAGAAGACCGCAAAGACAAAGCGGGAAAGCCGCAGAGTCGTCTCTATAAACTTGAAGACGTAAACTTCGACCCTGTAGTTGAAAACTGGGATGAAGACTGGCAGAAAAAAACTGCCGCACTTGAGAAAGCACAAGAATGGGGCGACAGAATTCCCATTGGAGTTTTCTACAAGAACCAGTTAGAACCTACGTTCCAAGAAAGGCTCTCCCACAGGATACCCTTTTACTTGACATACCCTCCTGCGAAACAGAAACTTTGCGGCGAAAACGGCGCCAGCCACGTTGACCTTCAAGCGTTCATAGACGACTTAAAAACCAGCTGAAAATAGGCTTTTATATGATCTATTTTCTCTTTTTTCAACAGATTAGGCAAAAAACTGTTGTTTCATCTTTTTTCGTTTTAGGGGTTGACTGTTAGTTTGCCGTATTTGCCCACGTTAAGCTGGATTTCACCCTTAAAACTCGTTATGTATCCGTTTTCAATTTTGATTCTGTCGCCTTGATTCACTTGATCGATCTGCTCATTCCACAGGGTCAGCTTGATTGTGCCTGTTTCATCCTGCACGATGGCGTCGGCAACTGTGTAAGCTTCGTCTTTGTATCTGGACATGACTTGTCTGGGGGTACCTTTCTCTACAACTTCGGCTTCAACTTCTACTCTTTTCATTCCGTCACGCAATTCACCAATTTTCAAAGTTAACATTCCACCTGTAGCTTTATCTGAGAACTGATTGTTGTCAGTTTATTTGCAGAAAAGCCTTGCAGCAATATAAATTTTGCTAACCTCAAAAACGCCGTTTTACTGCAAGCGTAGACTATACTGATTTGGTTTAGTTCCCTTCTTGTATAGGAGGTTAGACGACGCCGATTAGTATAATCAGAAGCAGCGCGGTTATGACTATACCTATGACTGCAACTGCCATCCTTTTGACGAGGGAAAACTCGGGCAACAGCGAATTTGTAATTAGCATGATTAAGCCGCTTAGCCAGGCGTAGATGGCTATGCCAGCAAACTCGGTTATTGCTTGGAACGCCAATGTCGCCTCTACGATGTGGTTGTAAACAGCTAAAGTTGGCGCCGATAGCATGGATACCTGTGTTGCTGGGTAAGCCATGGTTCCGAAAAGCGAGTAGGAGACGCCGTAGGCGAGTTCGTAGGGGTAGTAGACGTTTGGCAAAACTGCTGTGGCGGCGAGGAAAATCAGCGAGCGAATTAAGAGAACTGCCAAGGCGGAGCCAATAGCTATGAAGAGGGGCTTCCAAATCAAGGTGCCTTTAAACAATTTGATAAGTATGTAAACAACGGCGGTTAAGATGATCCATTCAAAAATGAACTGTGTGCCGTAAGTGTAGGCAGAGTTCAAGATGACTGTGCCGCTGTCAAGCTGTGGCGAAGTTATGTACTTGCTTCGGAAAAACAGTCCTCCAACATTTATGGTTACGCTTGTGCTTGTTGGGAACTCAAAGTCTAACTTCACTGCGGTTACATTGCTCCAGCTGGGGTTGCCAACGCTTTGCCACCGTGGTGTGTTGGTGCCCACCGGTATAGTTAAGTTGTTCCATGTGCCTGTTGCGCCTGAGAAGGCAGAAGTTAAGTCCTGCTGGAAGTAATTTTCAGAGCTGTTTAATGTGAGAAGGGTCAACGTTACTTTTTGTGGGTCATTTTGGGGCTGAGAGATTTTTATTGACATTGTCAGGTTCTGGAACCCTGTTGGACCGCAATCTACATCTGAGGTTTCTAAAGTGATGGATACTACGTTGCTGTTTGCTGCGTCGAATTGGAGGCTGCTGTTGCCAAAAACGCTGTAATAAACATAGTATGGGGGACCAACATAGATAGTTTGGTTAATGAAATCCTCATAATTGTTGCTTGTGCTGACTGCTGAGTTGGTGGCCCAGAGAGTTGCGTTTGAATTCCAAGTGTAGATTAAACCTGCATTTGGAGTGGTTTGTTCAAAATAGGTTTTTGACTGTTGTGAATAATCAAAGACTACCTGTAAACCTACAAATAAGAGTAGAACTAGCAGAGCGCCCCAATATTTTGGGTTCTCAATTATTTTTTTGACGACACTACGTGGAGAATAAAACAGTTTGAGGAGGTCGGTGGCAAACAATTGCTTAGGCTCCGTTTACCACTTCGCAGGGGCGTTTATTAAGGGTTTCCGAATGCGCGGCGTCCACTAGCTGTTACATGCCTAATTTTAAGCGGCGGTATGTTGTGTAATCCACGTACTCTAAGTAGGGGTTTTCTGCTTGGTACTTTACGGTCATTTTTTGTCTTTGCCGCTTATCTAGAAGTTGGCTTGTTGTTCGGAGCACATAGGAGTCGCTTCCTGCGCCAGAACCGTAGCTGGCAACAAGTATGCGTTCTTCAGGTTTAGCTATGTCAAGTACAGCAGCTAAACCAATAGGTGAACAGCCTGAATAAGTGTTACCGAACTTGTTAACGACAAGGGCGCAGTTGTACTGTTCTTCTTTGAAGCCGAGGTCTCTTGCAACTTTAGTGGGGAAAGCAGGGTTAGGTTGATGGGGGACAAAATAGTTAATGTCGCTTGGTTTCAAATGAAGTTTATCCATGAGTTTTGCGGCGGCTTTACGGACATGTTTGAAGTAGGCGGGGTCACCAGTAAACCTGCCCCCATGCATAGGGAAAGGTTCCCCGTCGCGACGCCAGAAATCTGGTGTGTCTGAAGTGCATGAGTACCACCCTTCAATTTCCGCTATGACGTCTTTTTTGCCGAAGAGAAATGCTGCTCCGCCGTAGCCAACAAACAGGTCCAACTCGCCGCCAGGGCAGCCTCTTGGCGCGGCTTGACTGTTGTCTGCACCTATAACCATAGTATATTCAACGTCGGCTTTTGGATAATTCACGAGCGCCGCGGCGTCTTTGAACATGCTTGTTGCTGCTTTACATGCAAATTCGGTGTCCACGGCGTCAACGCTTTGTGTATCTCCATCTACTTCGCCGAGTTTGAGGACCTGCGCCACCTTAGAGGCTATAGGCTTAACTGCGTAGGGGTTAGATTCTGAACCCACGTAGACTTTGCCTACGCAGCTGCTGTCTACGCCAGCGTGAATCAGCGCAAGTTTTCCTGACTCGACAGCGGCGGTTATTGAGTCTTCGTCTATGTAGGGCACCGCCCGTTCGATGCCGCCCTCTTTTATTCGAAACCTTGAAGAGTAGACACCGTAGCCCACGATGCCCGGCAACTCGTATTCTTTAGCAGGTTGAACTACCTTGTAGTCTTGATGTGGGTAATATTCATCTGCAAAAGTAAACGCCAGAGAAATAGTTGGGACTACGTCGCTTTTATTTACCATGTACCGCCGGCGGAACCTAGGCACAACTTCTTTTCCCTCTAAAACTGCCAAGTCTAAGGTTTGTTCGTCTTTTATGATTTGGTCGGTGAGTCTGCCTGGCACGCGGATTTTGCCGTTGTGAAAAGAGATGACGCCGTAAACGTAGCTGCCCAGTTTTGTGAATTTATTTGTGGGTTCATTTACCAGAGTGCACAGTTCCAGTGTACCCTTCTCAAAGAAGAGGTCAGAAGGCGCCATTTTCTCATAGCTTTTTCTGCCGCAGTTGCTACAGTAGTCTCGAACTTCAAAATATTCTTTCCCACATAAAGTGCATCGGCTGATTCTCAGTCTGTCTCCTAGATATGAGACGCGGCGTTCGATTGGTTCGCTACTCATGGGTGATTTCTCCCTAGTATGCTTACATAGCTTTTGGTGCCAAACCCCTCGATTTCGAGCGTGCAGCCATACTGTGGTTGGCTGTCAATGGGGATTTGGCGTTCTCCTGCTTCGCCTCGGAGTTGTTTTACCACTTCAAAAATTTGGGCGCCGCCTGTAGCCCCCAGAGGGTTACCGTCGGCTTTTAAGCCGCCGTTGGTGTTTGTGAAGATTTTTCTGCCCTTGATTTCGTAGCATCCTTGGAAGTTTTGGCAATTCTCGTAAATGTGTTTCCAAGCGGTTCCTTCTTGGCATAAACCCAAATCTTCAAGAGAGACCATTTCCATGACGGTGGATTGGTCATAGAGTTCTAACAACTGTAGCTCTGCAGGGTTCACCATAGATGCTTTGAGAGCCTTTTGCATGGCGAGTTTTGTTGCCTCAAAATGCGTCAGGTCTTTTCGTGCAGGGTAATCTAGATAGTCAGTTGCAGAAGTGATGCCCAAGACATAGATTGGATTGTCAATTGCTGCTTTGGCTTTCTCTGCGCTGGTGAGGATGAGCGCCGAGGCGCCGTCAGACACGGGTGCAAAATCCAAGAGCCCCAGCGACTTGCGGCTGCTTTTTCGGGCTTTGATGACCTGTTCAACCGTGATGCTCCGCTGGTACTGAGCGTTTGGGTTTTTAGTGGCGTTGGCGTGGTTTTTCACGGCAATCTGGGCGAGAGCCACGTTGAGTTTGTCGAGGTTTTCTTCTTTGATGCCGTATTTTTTGATGTACGCCCGCAGCATAAGTTCATGATTAACTTCAGGGGTTCCTCCCGCATAGTAGCTCCATGGATCTTCGAGAAGCATTAGGTCATCGCGGATTTTGTCCCATCGGTCAGTCATTTTTTCTATACCTCCGACAAGTACCGTGTCGTAGATGCCTGCTTGTATGGCGTGGCATGCTGTTTTGAGAGCTGCGCTGAAGGAGCGCGTGACTTCCATAGGTATATGGAGTTCTGTAAGTTCTGATAGGAAGCCCTCTTCTAGCCCAAGTTTATTGGTTATGGGCAGAAAGTAGTCTGAGATGTAGCATGCCTGTAGGTCTTTTCTTTCTACTCCGCATTCGCGAGAGGCGCCAAGCCAGGCTTCTTCAATTAGCTTTTCAGGTTCTTTGCCGTAGTGTTCTCCAAATTTGGTTCTGCCCACGGCAACTATAGCTGGACAATTCTGCATAAGACTCGCTCTTCTAGTAGCAATTACCCTTTTCCAAAAAGGCTTTTAAGTGTTTGCCATGTTCGCGTCATGGTTACCCATGTACCAAAGAGCGTCAGGAAGCTATTTTGGGTTGATTTTCTCTCTTTTTCTGAGTTTAATTTTAAGTTCTCTGATTAATGTTTTGAGTTTTGGGCTAAGTTCAACGGGGTACGGTGGGGCGTTTGTCAGTTTCTTGTATTGTTCCGGTAGTTTGTTGAGGTTTTCTGCAGCGATGTTTCTTATCTCTCTGAGTTCTGGAAGTTTTTTCGTGAGTTTGCCCTTCTCCATGAACTTAACTAGCAGCGGCTCTCCTTCCATTTTTTCATCCTCCAGTGTAATTACGTCCTTTGTGTAGTAGCCTTTTGCGTCTTTGTAGCGGTAGACTTGTTTTCTGCCCGGCAGAGTGGTTTTGCCCTCGCTTAGCTTCATAACAGGCGAAAATGTGCCTTGTTTGTTTGTTGTTTCAGAGAGTTTGTAGATAACATCTAAGTAGGGATGATCCGCTGATGTTCCCATTTTGGTGCCTACTCCGAAAGCATCAATTTTTGCGTCTTTGCCTAAGAGTTCCGCTATCCTGTATTCGTCAAGGTCGCCGCTGGCAAAAATCTTCACGTAACCCAAACCCTTCGCGTCCAAGAGGGCGCGGATTTTTTTGCTGGTTTCCGCTAAATCTCCACTGTCGAGGCGTACTCCGCCGAGCTTGTAGCCTTTAGCTTCAAGTTCTCTGGCTACGACAACAGCTTTTTCCGCTCCCGTCACATCGTCGTAGGTGTCAATCAGCAAGGTGGACTTGGAGGGGAAGGTTTTTGTGAAGGCGCGAAACGCGTCAATTTCCTCTTCAAAGGCCAAGATGAACGAGTGTGCCATGGTGCCGAAGACGGGTATGTCGTAGGTCATGCCTGCAAGTACGTTAGAGGTGCCGTGGCAACCTGCCAGGTAGCTGCAGCGGGCAACTTTCATGCCTGCGTCCAATCCGTGCTCGCGTCTTAACCCAAATTCGACTACAGTTTTGCCTTTGGCTGCTTGAACTACCCGAGAGGCTTTGGTGGCTATGGTGGTCTGCAGGTTGATGGTGTTGAGCAGAAAAGTTTCAACTAACTGTGCTTCGATTATTGGGGCAGTTACCCGAATGAGGGGTTCACATGGGAACGCTATGGTGCCTTCGGGGATAGCGTAGACGTCGCCTGTGAACTTGAAGTTTTTGAGGTATTTTAGGAAGGGTTCCTTAAACCCTTGCTTTTCGAGGTATGCTATGTGCTCGTCAGTGAAGCAGATTTTCTCCAAAAAAAGCAGTGCCTGCTCAAGTCCAGCGAATAAAAAGTAGCTACGTTCAGGCGGCATTCGTCTTATAAACAAGTCAAAGGTGGCGGGTTCAAATCTGCTGTTATCAAAATAGCTAGCACACATTGTAAGTTCATAAAGATCAGTGAACAGCGCCATGTTTTTTTCGTTCGGGAGAGCCAGAAAACTCTTCATGCAGAACAATCTGGGGGCTAATGGAATTAAACTTTTTCCAACGTCAAATTTGTCGTATCTCTTGCGGGGTTTACTTAAAATTATCCTGCCGGCTTTAGCGGCATAGTTGGTGATGCATATGAAGGCTCAAGGCGGATAGTGAAGGCTGAAGTCTCGTTTGGTGTAGCTTTGATTTTTGGGGTTTACCTGAGAGATTTAAACCACAAAACGAGCTGAGGTGTCTCTTTAAGCAATTAACGTTTACTCTATGTT
Source organism: Bathyarchaeia archaeon (assembly GCA_050410875.1). Classification (GTDB taxonomy): domain Archaea; phylum Thermoproteota; class Bathyarchaeia; order Bathyarchaeales; family Bathycorpusculaceae; genus JADGNF01. The sequence continues at coordinate 12,964 of JBNVCD010000024.1, forward strand.
TGTGTATTACTTGGAGTCATCAAAAATGGCGCCGTTTTTCTTGAAACTCTTATATACCGCCAACTCTAATCCATAAGTTGAGTGTCATGGCTGAAGTTTGTACAACATGCGGGCTCCCTAAGGACTTATGTGTTTGTGGTGAAATTGAAAAAGAGCAGCAGCGTATTCGTATAAGGCTTGAAACCCGGAAGTTTGGCAGACCAACAACAATTGTTGACGGCATAGATGACAGCTCTAACTTGCAGGAAGTAGCACATAAACTTAAGGCGTACTGCGCTTGCGGCGGGACCTCTAAGAACGGGCAAATTATGCTTCAAGGGGACCATCGTGACCGCGCCAAAGAGTTTCTCATAA
>JBNVCD010000250.1:0-1533 GCA_050410875.1 Bathyarchaeia archaeon
ACTTACGGGTCACGTTGCAGCTGTCTTGGGCGTTTCAGGTCCAGGCGCCACTAATCTCGCCACAGGACTTTACGACGCTAGCTTAGATCACGCACCAGTTCTTGCTTTGACAGGACTGGTTGCACGTCAACTAATAGGGCCAGGTTCACTTCAGGAAATTGACCAGTACAGTTTCTTTGAACCCATATGCGTCTACAACAAGATTCTCATGTCTGAAGACCAAACTACTATGCTGGCAACGCTAGCGCTTAAACATGCACTGTTGGACCGTGGAGTCAGCCACATCGGTATCCCCAACGATGTGCAGAAACTGCCCTACGACGCGCCAATTCAGCAGCTTGAAGGACGCATGCCCAACCTTGCCTTTAGCGCAGAGGATAAACTTGTTGAAAAAGCAGCGGGGGTCATAAACCAGGCAGCACGCCCCGTTATAGTAGCAGGGTTTGGATGCAGAGGACAAGGAAACAAGCTACTGCATTTAGCTGAAAAAATCTGTGCGCCAATTGTGACCACCTTTAGGGCAAAAGGGGTTATAGACGAAAGCCACCCCCTCTGCGTTGGCAGCCATGGCGGCCTGGGCTCCACAGCTTCAGCGGAACTGGTACGTAAAGCGGATTTGCTGGTGGTAATAGGCTCTTCATTTAGTGAAATGACCAAGTTGCCTCAAAAGAAAATTGTGCAGATCGACATTAACATGAAAATGATCGCTAAAACTTACCCTGTGGAAGTGGGGTTAGTGGGCAACAGCGCCGTAGTAATTCCCAAACTGGCAGCCAAGGTGCAGCAAAAACATAATGCTGACTACTTGAACGAAGTTGCTCAACTAAAAAGGCAGTGGCTTGATCAAATTGAGCGGGAGGCTGATCCAAACGCAAAACCCATCCGCCCACCCTACATCATGAAAGTGCTAAACAAGAAAATTCCATCCGACGCCATCATATCTTTAGATGTAGGAGAAAACTGCTGGTGGTTTGGTAGAAATTTCCAGATGAAAAAAACCCAGAAAATGGTCATGAGCGGGCAATTGGCGTCTATGGGGTTTGGTTTACCAGCAGCTATGGCGGCAGCACTGGCGTACCCTAACAGGCAAAGCATATGCATTTCAGGCGACGGCGGCTTTACAATGGTCATGGGCGACTTTTTAACCGCGCTAAAGTACCAGTTGCCCGTCAAAGTGTTCATACTCAACAACAAACAGTTAGGCATGATTATGCAGGAGCAAAAAGTTGAAGGCTACCCCAGCACGCAAACAGACCTATACGACTTCAACTTCGCAGCCTTCGCTGAATACGCAGGAGGAGTAGGCATCAAAGTTACAGAGCCAAACCAACTTGAAAACGCCGTAGAGAAGGCGCTTACAACAAACCAAGCCACCATCGTAGACATCGACACTGACCCACGCCGATTCATCTAAAAAGAGTTGACAGTTTACCGCCAAATATAAAATGGTCTAAAAACGTTTGTGAACAAAGCTTTCCAGCAGAAAAAACTCAAGGCGCATTTTGCTTTTCAAAAAGATAATTTCAACGGATC
>JBNVCD010000251.1:0-1412 GCA_050410875.1 Bathyarchaeia archaeon
AAAAGCAAGAACAACTGCCAAAATCACCGCCAAAACTCTGTTGGAAAGAACAAGTTTCATGAACGTACCTCGCTTTAAAGACCAAACTGTTGAGCCAAATGTTAAAGGTTAGTGTACATTAAAAAGTTTCCATGACATGCCCAAACCACATGCTGCCGCTTAAACAGTTAAAACGACATTTTCGTGCTCCTAAGATTATAGTTACGTAGACGGCGCAACTGGCACAGGGAACCTGTAGCTTTAAGCACAAACAATAAAGCGGCCTCAGTTAAACAATATACCTAATCACCGCTTTAAGGTCTTAATATGCAAAAAGGATACTCGCGGCTACTTGGCATAATTGGTAAACCTAACACCGGCAAGTCTACCTTTTTTAGCGCTGCAACTTTAGCTACCGCTGAAATAGCCAATTACCCTTTCACTACGATTAAACCTAACCGCGGCGTTGGCTACGTTAGGACTCCTTGTGTTCATCCTGAATTCAAAGTTCAAGACAACCCAAACAATAGTTTGTGCCTTGATGGTGTACGTTTAGTTCCTGTAGAGCTTATTGATGTTGCGGGGCTTGTACCGGGCGCTTGGGAGGGGAGGGGCTTAGGTAACCAGTTTCTCGACGAAATCTGCAGGGCAGACGCACTTATCCACATAGTTGACGCTTCAGGCGGCACAGACTGCGAGGGGAAAGTGTGTAAATTGGGTGAGCATGACCCGCTTGAAGACGTGAAATTTCTGGAACATGAATTGACAATGTGGATAGGGGCTATTATTAAAAAAGACTGGCAAAAAATTGTTCGTACCGCTGAGGCAGACAAAAAAGGTGTGCTGGGGCTGCTGGAAGAAAGATTGACAGGTTTAAACATCAAGCGTCATCACATATTTGAGGCGGTGAGGCGTACGGGTTTAAACGCTGATAGACCAGCCCTTTGGTCAGAAGACGATTTTTTTAAGTTTGTTAACGCGCTCAGGCAGATTTCTAAGCCCATGCTTATTGTAGCTAACAAAATTGACCAGCCAACCGCAGAGGCCAACCTTGAAAAACTCAGAAAGCTAAGTTATCCGGTTATCCCTGCCAGTGCAGAAGCTGAACTTGCTTTGAGACGCGCTGCAGAAAAGCAGCTTATAGAGTATCGACCAGGCGATTCAGACTTCAAAATTATTCAGCCTCAGAGGCTTTCTGAGGGGCAGATCAAGGGTTTAGAGGCAATTCGGGAAAAAATTCTTCAGAAAATAGGCTCCACAGGAGTTCAAGATGCCATAAATACAGTGTACTTCAAGCTTCTCAACATGATAACGATCTATCCAGTAGAAGATGTTGAACATTTATCAAATCACAACGGCAAGATTCTACCAGACACGTATCTGGTTCCCCATGGGACTACTGCACGCCAATTTGCATACATTATCCACTCTGA
>JBNVCD010000252.1:0-1410 GCA_050410875.1 Bathyarchaeia archaeon
AACCACCATTGTCTTATGCGAAAAGCTCCTCAGCGAAGCTTCAGTTTCAGGAGAAGTTGCGCAGAAACTAAGAGAACTTGTCGAAAACTGTCAAACGCAGAAAGATCAAACAGTTGTAGCAATAAAAGAGAACCAAAATAGAATGCAAAGCTTAGATGACGCGTTAGAAAAACTTGCTGGAAACGTCATTGATTATCAAATAAAAACTGCGTTGTTGAATTACCGCAAAGAAAGTGCCCTGCGGGAACGCGGCAATATTGAGTCGTCGCTTAAACTATCTAAATCAAGTTTAACTACGGCAACCGCAAAAGCGCAAGAGTACGGTGCTCGGATCGCAGTTACCCGAAGTGCAGCTGACATCCTCGACGAAATCCGCATTACAGATGGGCATTTAGCTGCGCTCGCAGGGATCTCTGAGGACATCGAGCGACAGTACGAGTCTTACAGCAAACTTTTCTTGGAGCTCAAAGACAAAGCGCGGATGGTTGCTGAGCACAGGCAGAAAGCCCTAGAAGAAGTTTCTACACGTATTCAATCGTGGCAAAACGTCATGCAGAATCTGCTGGATCGAGTAAATCTGGAGTATCAAAAGATACTGGAACAAACGCGGGCGGTTGGCGAAGTAAGGTTGAGTAACGCGCAGGACATCGAGAACGCTGGCCTAGAGATTCTGGTGGGTTTCAAGGGAGGAAAACCTGTGCCTCTTGATGCTTACACTCAAAGTGGTGGTGAACGCACTACTGCCACAATGAGTTTCCTTTTAGCTTTACAGCGGCATGTTCGCTCACCTTTTCGAGCAGTAGATGAATATGATGTTCACATGGATCCACGCAACCGCGAAATGATTGCAAAAATCCTCATAAACCACATTAAAGACGCAAACGCACAGTACCTTGTGATCACGCCAAGTCAAGTTACTTTTGCACAAGAAAACGCCAACATAATTGCAGTTCAGAATGTAGAAGGAAAATCAACAGCTAGAGAGGTTACCTAATGCCCCCTTACAAGCAGCAAGAAAAGATAGGCGCCGACAAGTTACAACGCCTAATCGAGATGATGCGCAACATTGAAACCCAAAAAGCAGACCCCTTTTTGATAGATATAAATGAAGTAATCCGTGTAATGCAGAAGTGCTTTCCAGAATGGAGCCAACCTGAAGAGCTCAACTTGGACGCTGAAGCAATTCATCATTTAGCTTCTGTCATAAAACTGCAAAGCGAATGGGTAAAACAGAGAACTACATCATTGTACACCGACCCCTTTTTGCTTGAAGAAAAAATCTTTTAATGCCGGGGTAAAATTGATAATAAACAGCGTGACAACCAAAATAATCCAGGGAGACAGGGCGGTGAACAAAGACATTTCTTTTTCCGCCCGAAGCTCGTCTTCCGTTAACCGGCTTTTGTCAAT
>JBNVCD010000253.1:0-1328 GCA_050410875.1 Bathyarchaeia archaeon
TAATATGCAAATTGATCACGTCGTTTTGGCTTTTCTAGTTTTTGGGTTAAACAGCGCTGGCTACCAGAAGGGCTACATGAAAAGCGCCATTGAAACAATCTCGGGTGACCAAATGCAAGCAGGACAATCAGTCGGCATGTCCAAAATTCAAACGCTCCGTCATGTAATTCTACCTCAAGCTTACAGAATAGTTATCCCCTCTTGGACCAACGAGTTCTGCTCCTTAACAAAAAGCACCGCCACTTTAGCATTCGTAGGCTTCCTCGACTTAGTCGGTGCAGGCCGCTCAATTTTAATCAATAATATGCAAATTCTGCCAGTTTGGATTGTCGTGGGTTTAATCTACTTAGTATGGATCACAGGCTTCTCAAAAATGATGGATATAATTTACGAGAAAAAGAAAATACCCGGCGTAGAATTATTCATGCAGTCCTAACCTCTAATTTTCTTTATCAACCACGCCATATTCCTGCCAAGGTCATCCATTGTTTTCATTCCTTCCTCATCTTTTTCTACGTCACCTTTCTTTGCTCCTACACCAACATTCCAGTAACTGCTACCGGGAACTATCATCTGACTTATAAGGAAAAGGTGGTTAATGGCGTCAAACGTCGGTATTCCACCTGCCCGCCTCACCGCCACAACAGCAGCACCCACTTTATGTTTAAACATGTCACCATTGGCGCGGGCAACATAACCTGCGCGGTCGATAAGTGCTTTCAACTCAGGCGTCATCATACTAAAATAAGTGGGGGAACCCAACAATATGCCATCCGCTTCAAGCATTTTATCGATGTACTCGTTGACTTTGTCGTCTGCGATTACACACTTCTTGTTTTTTGTTTCATAGCAGCGCCGACATCCATTACAACCACGTAGGCTTTCACCACCGACCTGTATTAACTCTGTCTCAATACCTTCAGCTTCAAGAGTTTTAAGAACCCGTTTAAGAAGCAGCGCAGTGTTTCCATCTTTACGAGCGCTACCGTTGAAAGCAACAACCTTCATTCTACTTTCGCCTCTAATTAACAAATTAACCAAAAGCTGAACCGTGTTATTTACCTTTAGTTTGCAGGAAAACATCAAACCAAAATATAGATTTTTAGTGTTTTACATGTTAACAAAAACTTGAACGCTTGCCGATTTATGTCAGTTTTACCCGTGTCAATTAGTTGTCATGCGCTTAAATCTGAGGCGGATTAAAAACAAAAGCCATATCAGCAACGAATGCCATAAATATGTCACATAATCAGAGTTAAAAATAACAATCGCAGCTTATCAATAACCCCCACGTTGTTGTCTTTCCAATGCCAAAAACAAAATTTCAC
>JBNVCD010000254.1:0-1295 GCA_050410875.1 Bathyarchaeia archaeon
CGCGGCGTTTTTAGCCAATTAACTTCGTACCTGCAAAATTTCGCTAAGGAAAACAAAGTGGTAGTAATCGCCACTTACCTTTCGCGGTCAAGTGGCAACCGCAACCTCCTTTTACGTACACTTGCGTGTATACGAGCAAACGTCGTCATAGGTTTGAGGCAAACGCCGTATGATCATAACTTGGAGTTGGAGAAGCACCCAAACTGCATGCTTGGCTCTGCTGAATTTTCCGTAGCCAGCACGTCGCTTATGGACTTCATTTAGCTTCTTCAGCCTTGATTCTGTAGCCTACCAGAAACGGCGCGCCCACAAAGAGGAAAATTACACACCACAAGTAAGGGTTATGCGGTACTATCATCTCGTACCATGCCCACGGCCGTGCGGCGTAGCCTCCGCTTACAAAATAAACCAGTATGGCAAAGATGTAGTAGGCTCCGAAAGCAAAAGCTACAGCCCCGAGTCGTCTTTGACTTAGTTTTGCTTCAGCCATTTTTATTGCGGGCAACGTGAAAAGCAGCGCTGCTATGGCTATTGCTAATAAGCCGAAGACAGACGGTACAAAACCTGCAAGGTTAGCTGCGTCGAGAAGTATTTCAGCGCCAAACGTGGTTATCATCCCCACCCACTGCATAGTGGTGTTAAACCAAAAAACCACAAAAAGATAAGTCACTGCGGTTATGCAGCTCCATTTAACTATCGCTTGGCGTGGTCCACCCTGCAAGATTAGTGCCCTCAGTTTAAACAGAACAGGTGGAACCGCTACCACCATAGCAAGACAGGCAAACCCCGCCACAAACAGTACCTCGTTCACAGGTGTTGTGCCAAAGTACCACACATTTCCGCCGGTTGTTGGAAACACAAAACCTAGTACTGCGCTGGGTACAAATGATATGAAGTATCCTGCCTCTAGCAGTAGTGCCCAGCCAACTTTACTTTTTATTTTGGGTAGCGCCGCGTCTTTTTTTCTCCAATACGCAGCTGCAACGTACAGGGCAAGGCAGCTGGCGGCGAAGCGGAGGGTGCCTCCCACGGAGCCGCCTAGCTCGCTGGCGTAGAAGAGTGTGCGCCACCAATCCAGAGGCATCAGTTCCTCGTAGAGGGGTATGTGTGAAATGAGAAGATTGCTAAATATTGCGCTTTGAATCAGGTCGTAGAGTGCCAGTGTAAAGTAGGCACAAGCCACTACAAAGATTATGAACCCTAAAGAAATTGCCCCTTTATTCTCGGCGTGGGATTTGTTCATGCTACAGCACCTGCCTTTCTCTATTAAACAGGAGGTAGTTATGATTCACGCT
>JBNVCD010000255.1:0-1262 GCA_050410875.1 Bathyarchaeia archaeon
AAAGGAGTTGTTCCTTTGGAGGAACAACTCCTTTTCTTTGCTATGTAGTTTTAACGTAATTTTTGTAATTTTTTTGGGTCAACCTTATATTGACAGTGATTCTTCTCATTTGAAGAAAAATGGTTAAGACACGTTTCGCGGGGTCTTCTTTATGGAGTTTTGCCCAAACTGTGGTTGCATACTGCGACCTAAAAAAACTGAAGTGAACAAACAAGTTTCAGTGGTGCTTGCCTGTAGCAAATGTAACTATGTGAAAGATGAACCCGTCCGTAAAGTTGAGGCAGGCGCGGGCAAAGTTGCTGCTGCAAAACACGTGCATCAGGAGTCTGTAACAGTTATTCCTAAGGAGCAGGAGGTCAGCACAATGCCTACCATAAAAATGGAGTGTCCAAAATGCGGCAACAGGGTGTGTTACGTGTGGCAGGTGCAGACCCGCGGTGGAGACGAGGCTTCTACACAGTTTTTCCGCTGCACAAAATGTAGCCACACCTTCCGGGAGTACGCTTAACTTCGATTTTTCCCTTCGGTTCATTCATTTGCATCTTCCGCCATGTAACGTTACATGGCGAGATTTTGTTTTTTCCCTTTTTTGCTTGCTTTGCAGATTTTTTTAAACTTCGAAGTACAAAAAATCCTCTAAAAACCCATTTATCCCCAAAAGGCAAAGGCAAGAATGGGCGGTAAACCCCCCCGCGCATGCGTGCCTAAACTTTGGCGGACCACGCTTTGGCAGTGCGGAGGCTCCTTAGCCCACCTCTCTTGAAGACCCGTGCATGGTTGCGTATCTGCCAAGGGCTGCTTTGGTCCGCCAAGGCGTTTTCAGTGTTACCTGCTAATTGAAGCTTTTGATGTTGTCTGCGGCGTTCAAGATTTGTCTGCACATTTTATATCTTTGATTTTCTGTGTCTCAAAAGGTGTTCTTTGCTAAAGTTTTTAAGAAGTAACGCTGCATGTTCTATTAAATTTGCCTTCGGTTTTAGTTAAGTGAGGGCTTTGAGAGGAGGAGACGTAGCGTGGATGAGCGTACATTTCTCTTTAAAGAGCTGCAAGGTTTACTTACGGAGCTTAGGCACGTATTTTCTGATTTAGAAGTGCAACTCTCTAGTATTGAAGAGCGTTTTCACGGTGCCGAGTTAGAGTTCATGTATGGCAACATCGGCGAGGGCGTTTATCAAGAAAAATTAAAGCAGGTTCACCGTGACATTACTTCATTTAAGCAGAAGCTGTCTCTCCTTCAAAACATGAGGTAAACAGGGTATCTT
>JBNVCD010000256.1:0-1214 GCA_050410875.1 Bathyarchaeia archaeon
CCCCGGAAGGGGGCGAGTAGTTCACTTTAGCTTTGTATTTGCCTAAACGTATTTTTTCTGTTTGACTTTTTTAATAGTTTTCTTAGAGGTGTGCACAATTCGTTTTTTATAGTAAAGCCAACTACGTATTCTTTGAGCATCCCTGGGCTGGCACCCGCATACACCATTGGTTTGGAGTCTAGACAGCGCCATAACCGATTGTTAATGGGTCAAGCCCAGTATTTGCTCACGTTTTTCAGGCTGCTCTCTTCTAGAATAAGCGCTTTCACTGCTTCCGCATCGTAACTTATGAGCCCAGCAGTCACCATCGCCGTCTTCTTAACTAATCCCCTTGGCCGCACCCAGCAATGCTTCAAAACATTATCCTTCACATGCCCGTTGAACTGCTCAACCAAATAACGTTTCTCACGCAAAAGCTTGGGGTGAACAGGCTTTCCGCGTCTTCTCTGCCGTCTAGGATTGCGAACTATCACCGGCACTGCGCCCATAGCCTCGATGACTTCAACGTTCCGCTTTGAGTCGTAACCAGCGTCAGCCAACACGTACTGTGCCTCCAGGTCTTCAATGAGCTTGGGAAGAAACGGCGAATCATAGCAGTTGCCCGTTGTAACTATGGCTTTCAGTGGCAGTCCCAGTTGGTTGACGACGGCGTGAAGCTTAAAGCCCCTGAATTTTCCTTTTTTGGTGAATCCCCACTTAGCTTCCATGTCATAGAGGTCTACGAGCGGTGTGGAATCGGCAATCAGGTGGGTTGTTGGAGCGATTAGCTGAAGCATGCAGGCTGTTTTTTGGAAGGTTTCTTCGAGCAGGCTTAGGTAGCGGCTCCACCATCGTCCAACTGTTGTTCTGTCGGGTACGCTTTGCAATCCTAATGTCTTAGCGGCATCTTTGTGTTTTTTGAGGTGTTCAACTATGCGTGTATCGTTTTCGAGGCCTTTGAGTCTGGCGTAGACGAGTACTCTTATGGCTTTGAGGCGTCCGTAGCCTGGGTTTCCGCGTCTTTTAGGTTCAGAAACGACTGTTTTGTTGACGATAAGCCTGACAACCTCACAGGCATCCATAATAGAACATGCTCATAAAACCTTAAAAATTCTGCACACCCCTAAACAATCGTTAATGGGTACAATTTCCTTTTGACAAGAAATATTGACAAAAACTGTTTTATCCGAAAAATGCAAAGAGAAACGTGACTGAGGAATAGAAAATGGTTGCCT
>JBNVCD010000257.1:0-1150 GCA_050410875.1 Bathyarchaeia archaeon
AGGCGGTGCATGTGAACGGCATTTGAGCCACTTTTTAGACTGTGTTTGTTTAATTTCTTATGTTGTTGTGCCGTAGAGCGAGACGTAAACGTTGGCGTCAGAATTTGCGTCATTCACTTTTGCGTCAAAAAGCACCGCGTAGACTACGTTTTGTGAGGCAAACAGCTTCAAGAAATCCTCGTTATCTAACCACACGGTGCCGCTGGTTTTGAAAGTTTTTTCTACCGCTTCAGATATGACGTTGTCTACGAATTCAAGTCGTACTCGTACTGTAACGCTTTCGTTGGCGTTAAAACTGCCTTGTACAGTTATTTGAGGTTTGAAGTTGGTAATTGTTGCGGGGCGTAGCTGTACTGTTGCCGCTTGCCCATAAGCAAATACGCCCACAGGAACAGACAGGTTTTCCTGTTTGAATACGCCGCCTGACCCGTAGATCCACTTGCTATAGGGATTGTAGACTCTTGCTGTCCAAGCGCCCAAAAAGCTGACGCCTGCCTGCAGTGTAGGCCCTTCGTTTGCCGTGTAGCCTATGTTTATGGCGTAGAGCATTGCGTCTTTCAACTGTCCCGTTGCAAAGGATTCAAAAACAACGCCGTCTAAGAGTGTGTGGTACATTGAACCGTTTATCAAAAGGCCGGTCTGGTTATATTGCCCAAATTCTCCAATCCAAATACGCACATTCTGCAGTTGACTGTTTGTAAGTTCGGCGTTTTGTTCTACAGTTATTGCCGTTGAGTTATCTAGCAAATTAAAGTAGCAGCGATTAATTTCTGTGTTGCCATAAGAACCTGTGGCTTCTGTGCGGTTAGTTCTGAAAATCATGCTTTGTGTACATTTATCAAAGTGTACAGTCTCAATTTTTGTGCCTTCCGTCCAAGTGTTGGTGTTTGCCAGTTCAAGTGCAACAGTGCAGTTCTCAAAAATCATGTTTGTAATTGTTGTTCTGAAGGAGTTTTCGATGCGCAGTGTGCCGTTAAAAATTTTTAACCCTGAAATGTGGTTATTTTGAGAAAACTGGTAAGTGTCGCCACGAACTAAAATTACATGCCCGTTGAGTGCGAAGGTTGCGCCGTCACTGTCTATTCTTGAATTTTTTTTGTTAATAAAAAAGATATCCGAGTTTAAACTGTACATATCTAATTTTACAAAA
>JBNVCD010000258.1:0-1056 GCA_050410875.1 Bathyarchaeia archaeon
GGTGCGCAGGGTCAACATTTTTTCCCTCGTTTGGCTTCAATTTTGGCTTAGCCAAAAGTTCCCTTGCAAATTGGTTATACTCGCGCCACTCGGCTAGGTTTCTTAAGATGTCTTCGTAGCCTATTTGAGGCGGCAATTTCTGGCTACTTGTTCGTGGATAAGAAATCAAAGCTCCAAGGTAAAGCTGCTGAGCAATAGTGGAAGTGCGCAGAGGCGAATACCTAAAAGAACTATACGCTTCGCTTTGCAGCGCGCCCAGATCAAACGGCGCCGGCGGTGGCAAAACCAGATTTTTTTCCTCAACGCTCTCCACAACGCCCCTTTTTCCTTCACAGGCCGCTGCTACTTTCTCGGCTTCTTCTTTGGTTTTTATTGGGTTCTTTTTGTAGGTGACATCAAATTGTTTTTCTCCAACTGTAACTTTTGCTTTAAGAAGCCAATAAGGCGACGGCACAAAGTCTGTTATTTCTCTTTCTCGTTCAACAAGAAACCTAAGAGTTGGACCTTGAACTCGCCCTGTGCTAAGAGTTGCGTAGTAACCACTCGCTTTTTTTGTTGCCGCTGTTAAAGCTCGAGAGAGATTTATACCATACAACCAATCCACTTCATGCCTCGCCAACCCTGACTCTATCAAAGCAAAGTCCAAATGTGGCAAAAGAGCGTCGTAAGCCCTCTGCAACTCCTCTCTTGTGAGAGTAGAGTACCTCATACGTTTAGCTGCACTCTGTTTTTCGCCACAACCATACTTTAGTACGCAGTAACCTATCACGCTGCCTTCAAGATCATAATCGCAAGCGTCAACAAATTTGTCCGCGTCCTCGGCGAGCTTGGAAATCACTTGCAGCCAAAACCGAACCCGGCTGGCTTTTCGCTTCACTTGATACAGCGGCGCCCACTTCACATTAAAAACAGGGTAACTCCTGCCCTGTTCAGCCTGCGTAACCGTGTACAAATGCCCCAACGCGGGAACAACAACAATTTTCTCTTGCCTGTAAGCAACAAAATACGGCACACCCCTCTCAACAACGCGTTCCGCTTTCCCGTTGTAATCCAGCG
>JBNVCD010000259.1:0-1040 GCA_050410875.1 Bathyarchaeia archaeon
GTAAAGCCGATGCTAAACCTGTCTTCTTAGCAAAGTTTAAAGCATTATTCAATTGCTCATCTGAAAGTTTATTGAAAAAATCTCGAAGCTTCAACATTATCTTAGAATCAAACCCAAATGCATCTTGGACACGTTGCCTGTACATCTGTAAGGAAGCCTCGGAGACATCACCAGCCTTTAAGGCGTGACTGGCAACTTCAGCAGCAATCCTTGCGCAGGTTACACTAAAAATAACTCCGCCGCCTGTGGTAGATTTCACTTGTGAAGCGCAATCGCCTACCGCTAAAAAACCATTTGCGTAGGCTTTCTTTATGGGGCCACCTAAGGGTATTGCATGAAAATTTATACGCAAAAATCTAGCGTTACACAGTTGTTTGGAGACCACAGGATGCTTACGCACCAAACGCTGCAAAAACTCTTTCGGGTTGCCTTTTTTTACCGCTAATCCAAGTTTTGCTGTTCCATCCAAACGTGGAATAAGCCAAGCGTAAAAACCAGGTGCATAATCGTTACCTACATAAACTTCAACTTCATGCTCTTTCACATTGCAGACATTTTCCAGTTCAGCTTCCACCGCATAGATCAAGTGATCGCGGCTAAACGGAGATAAACCTGTTTGCCTTAGGAGGCGTGCCGAAACGCCTTCTGCGTCTATCACAATGTTTGCTTTTACTTGATCATCAGGCTGCCCGTGTTTAGTTACGCGTACACCTCTGACGTAGGCGTCTTCGATTATGAGGGAGGAAACGCGGGAACTAACAAAATATTTCACGCCCATAGCCTGTGCTTTCTCTGCCAAATATTTGTCAAATAACTCACGGTTAACAACGCAAGTCACAGGCTTGGAAAGGCAGACAGTAAATTTTGTACCATTTGGCGAGTAAAAGTTAGCTCCTGAAAACTCGTTTTCCAAAACATTTTTTGGCAATGGGTACAGCCCTAAATTTTTCAGGCTCTTTATACTTAGGTGACCTGCACAATGAGAAGGAACGCCTACTTGTGGATGTTCTTCAAAAACAGAAACATCAATACCTTTTTTG
>JBNVCD010000025.1:0-858 GCA_050410875.1 Bathyarchaeia archaeon
AGTCTGTCGGCGGTTTCCACGATGTCTCGTTGCTCTTCACCTTTGCCTAAAATTACAAGTTTAGTGTTTGGGAACTCCTTCAGAACGATGGGCATTGCCTGCAAGATGTTTCGAACGCCCTTCACCCAGGCTAGCCTGCCTACAAAGAGGATCATACTCCAATCTTTAGGTATGCCGTATTTTGCTCGGATGCCTTCGACGGCGGATTTTTGAACTCTGCGTGGGTCATAACGTATGGGGTCTACGCCGTTCCAGACTACGCTAATTTTTGACTGCGGCCAGCCGTGTTGAATGAGGTCTTGCTGCATGGCGTAGCTGACAGTTATGATTCGGTCTGAATGCTGTGCCATTGCCCGCTCAAAGTGGCCAACGACTTCGGAGCCTTGTCCGCCGCTTCTTCCCCACTCGGTGCTGTGGGTGTGGAAGACCACGGGAATTTTCGTTTCGTTTTTGATGATCAAGCCTGCTAGGCTGCTGAGCCAGTCGTGCACGCAAACTACGTCGAAATGGTATTTTTCTTTGTTAATTAGGCCGTTGATAAATTTAGTAGCGCTAAGAACGTTATAGATGAATATGTCGTTGAAAAATTTAATGTTGGTTCCCCACTTTTTAAGGTCGTCAACAACAAAAAACGGGAAAACGTTGCTTGCGTCTGCGATAAGGGGGCGGTGAACTTCGACGCCGCGCACAATCTCGCGTGTTTTGAGTGCGCCGTTGTTGAGGGTGAAAACAGAGACGTCGTGTCCGATGTCAACGTATTCTCGGGTGACGTATTCAGCGTAAGTGCCCAAGCCGCCTACAAGCGCTGGCGGGTACTCCCATACGAAAAAGCCGATTCTCAAAACGTTCACCTGCCCA
>JBNVCD010000025.1:868-1874 GCA_050410875.1 Bathyarchaeia archaeon
AGTAACCTTGGAACGATATTTATACGTTGTCTAGCTTAACTGTTTTCATGGAGAAATCCTTGGCGGTGCACCCTTTGAGTTCAAATATGAATCAGAAGTGGGCTAAAATAGGTAATTTCGGTTTGTTGACCCCAGAAGCTGTGGGTATAAGGCTTTACGGTTTTTGAATTATGAAGCCTGCAGAGTACTTGTTTAAAATTGACACGGAAGTTCCGGCAAGCTACTTTGAAAAGTTAATAGATTTCATTTACAGGCAATATTTAACTCTTCAGAAACAACGTTTTTCAAGTGTCGTTAAAGAGACGGCGGAAAACCAAGTTAAGTTATCGTATTTTGTAACTGATACGCAGGGAAGGCCTCCGCTGCAAGTTGAAGTTGTATGTACGCGGGATATCACCGTTAAAATATCGGTTGTGGACCCGCAGGTTACGCTTCAGATGGTGGATGAGGCGAGACAAGACGTGGTTATTGCAACTCAAATGTTTGAGGAGAAAGCTCGTAGGGCTACTTGGTATTTTGCGTGGCAAGAAGGCGCAGATATTGTTCCGGAAAAAGTGAAAGCGCAAAATAAAAATTTCAATCGGATCCTGCTTGAAACCCAGATTTTACTGTTTTTTATGTTTATAGTTTTAGGTATGAGCTTGTTTTTTGCCGTTTACACTTTTGCGCCTCAATGGTTTTGGATTGCGCCGCTGACGTTGATATTAGCGCAGTTGGTTGTGGTTTTTTATTCGAACAAAATAATTGCGCACACCAGTGACTGGGTGATCACTAAGGAAAACCCGTACATTCACCTGTTGGAGTACCATTTGCCCGTGGGGGCGCTTGAGGAATTCAAGGAGACCTCTTCTGAGCAGCTTGCAGCCATAAAAGAGGAAGTTTACCAAAAGATAATAGCGAAGAAGGGCGCAATTGACTGTAAAGAAGCGCAGAAAGTTTTTGCGAAATATAATGTTGCTTGCATGGAAGATAACTTGTTGGCTAAAAAGGTTAACGTGTATGCGCT
>JBNVCD010000025.1:1884-13172 GCA_050410875.1 Bathyarchaeia archaeon
TTGTAAAGAGCGTTGCTGACAAATTTGGGTATAAAGTGCCGCAGGTTGTGGTGACCAACACCATGGTGCCTAACGCTGCAGCTTCGGGTCCTAGCCCCAGCCGAGGCGTAGTGTTAATCACGACGGGGCTGCTTGTTCAACTCGAGGAAGACGAGGTGACTAGCGTTTTGGGTCACGAGTTTGGGCACCTCAAAGGGCGCGACCCGCTTATTCTTTTCGGGTTAACTACTGCGGAGTTTCTGTTTAGGTTTTACGTGTTGTTTGCGTTGTTACCTGTTTTTTCTTCCTTCCTTTTTATCGTTTACTTTTGGGCAGTGATGACTGTGATTTTCTTTATAGCCAAATTCTTTGAAGCCCGAGCAGACTTGGTCTCCGCCATGGTTGTGGGTAAACCTAACGCTTTAGCGGAAGCTTTGGAGAAAATTGGTTTTCAGAGGCTACTGTTTGAACGCGCACCCACGTTCCGTTTACAGGAGTGGATAAGTTTAGATGCGCACCCGCCCATTTACTTCCGCGTAGCCCGCCTCAAACAACTTTCAGAACCCGTCGAAGTGAAATACCCTCTGATTCGATCCATAAAAGAAGTGCTCCGCGGCTTTGCCGCCGCCATTAGGTAGAGGCAATCGGAATTTTGAACGAGGGTGTTGCAGCATAGAAAACGTGGTGGTGCAAAAAGGAAATATAGCATGAGCGAGCATTAGGCTCTCCAAGCCTAGTGGAGGACAACTTCCGCCTTGAAGCTGCTCTATATAGTCATCGACGGCATGGGTGACCTGCCGATTAAAGATTTAAACAATAAGACGCCTCTGGAAGCCGCAGAAACCCCCCACATGGATGCGCTTGCCAAGAAGGGAAAACTTGGTTTGTTGTACACTGTGAAAAAGGGGGTTGCTCCTGAAAGTGACGCTGCGGTGATTTCTCTTTTAGGTTTTGACCCGTTTAAATTCAGCCCTGGCCGCGGTGTCATAGAAGCGGTGGGGGCAGGCATCGACATGAAAGACGGCGATTTAGCGTTGCGGTGTAACTTTGCGACGTTAGGTGAAAACAAGAAAATTCTTGACCGGCGCGTCGCCCGCTCGCTTAGCACCGAGGAAGCTTTAGAGTTAAGCAAGGCGGCTAATGAGGAAGTTAAACTTACCTCGCATCCTGCCATGTTCGAGTTTAAGCCGACGCTGGGGCACAGGGCAGTTTTAGTTATAAAACACGAAAATAAGCCTCTTTCAAGCAGGATAAGCAACACTGACCCCGCGTACAAGGTAGTTAACGGTGTAGGTGTAGCAGAAACAAACGTAAAGATGGTTCTGAAAACCTGTGAACCTTTAGACGGCTCGGAGGAAGCACAGATCAGCGCGGATTTGGTGAATGAGTTTACCGAGAAAACCTATACGCTGTGGGATAAGCATCCTGTGAATGTGAAGCGTGTAGGGGAGGGCAAGCTTAAAGGCAACGTTGTGCTTTCACGTGACGCAGGCAATCAGCTGCCAAAGTTTTTTAGTATTAACAAAAAATACGGGGTTAACTTTGCTGCTTTGGCTGACATGCACGCTGAAAGGGGCATAGCTAAACTTGCGGGGATGGAGGCTTCGTTGCTGCCGCCGCCTACGGGCGACTTGAAAAAGGACTGCGAAATCAGAGTTGAACGTTTACTGGAGACGCTACAGACGCATGACTGCATCTATATTCACTTGAAAGGCCCAGATGAGCCTGGGCATGATGGAAACTGCCACCTCAAAAAGAACATTATTTCAGCCCTCGACGCGTATTTTTTTGGGAATCTGCTGCCTAAGGTGGACCTCAAAGAAACGTTGTTCTGTGTAACTTCGGATCACGCGACGCCGTGTGCTTTAAAGGTGCACAGTGACACGCCTGTGCCGCTGTTGATTTCAGGTGGCAGGGTTGAAGATGAGAATTGTGAAAAGTTCTCTGAGAAGAACTGTCAAAGAGGCAGCTTGGGCACGTTGGAGTGTGGTTATGAGCTTATGCCTAAGCTTATGTCGCTTTTAAAGCAGGCGTAGTTAACAAAAATTAGGGGTCGGTTTAAGCACCGACTGCTTCTTTTCTTGTTTACTGGGCTTTTCCTGAGCTGCCGAAGAGTTGCATTTTGCTTTTTGCCACTTGTTTCATGGCTTCTTTGGCGGGTCCGAGGATTTTGCGGGGGTCAAATTCTTTAGGAGAGTTTGCGAGAACTTCACGTACAGTTGCGGTGAAGGCTAAGCGTAGGTCTGTGTCGATGTTGATTTTGGCGATGCCCAACGATATGGCTTGCTTGTATTGGTCTTCAGGTATGCCTTTTGCTCCGCTGAGGGTTGCGCCGTATTTGGTGGCTTTCTCTACTAGCTCTTGGGGCACGCTGGATGCGCCGTGTAAAACGAGGGGGATGCTGACTTTTTCGCTGATGCTTTTGAGACGGTCTAGGTCCAGTTTGGCTTCGCTTTTGAATTTGTATGCTCCGTGAGAGGTGCCTATGGCTACGGCTAGGGCGTCTACGCCGGTTTTCTCCACAAATTCTTTGGCGGCGTCGGGGTCTGTTAAAATGGCGTCTTTTTCTTCCACGCTGCGTTCTTCCACGCCTGCAAGTTTGCCCAGTTCAGCTTCAACCGAAACGCCGCGGGGGTGTGCGATGTCAACGACGCGTTTGGTTAGGGCGATGTTGTCTTCGAATTTGAGGAAGGAGCCGTCAATCATAACGCTGCTAAATCCTACGCCCACGCATGTTGCGGCGATTTCAAAGTTTTCTCCGTGGTCAAGGTGCACCGCCATGGGTACAGGCGAAAGCTGGGCTGCAGCTTTAGCTAAGCCTACAATGTAGGCTAGCCCGGCGTATTTGATAACGCTGGGGGTAATCTGCACTATAACGGGGGATTTCTCTTCGACGGCTGCCTCGGTGACTGCTGTTAAGCTTTCAAGGTTTTGTACGTTGAGGGCAGGTATCGCGTAGCCGTTTGCTCTTGCTGGAACCATCAAATCTTTATTTGTTACAAGCAAAGGTTTCACTTCTTTAGGGTTTGATTCTGGGGACTAATCGAGGGTTTCACACTATTTAATTTTTCTGAACAGCAGATCAGTGATGCTACTCTCTGAGCGGTGGGTGCATGAGCAAAGTTTACATTTGATGTTGCCGTTATTAGCCCTTTGGAGGGGTTACTGTTGACTTGCTACTTTAGACATTTGGGGTCTGTCTTTGAGAGAGCAGGTATCGTGGTGACTAAAGAAAACAAAAAACGCGTCGATCAAATCATACATGGTATAGTCGGCGTGGAATACAAGAATTGCTCTGCTGCATGGAAAGAAGTGAAAAAGGCGCTGTTGGAAGATGAAGAAGGCTTCGTTGCAAAGTTAAAGAGCGCTTGGAGTAAGAACGCTGCATAGGCGCGGTTGACGCTAAAAACGCAGTATGTGATTTTTTGGCTGCCTTTTCGGAATTGAAAATGCATGCCGCGGAACAACCAGTTTGTTTAAATTTGGAAAATTAAACAAATCTTAGGGTAAAACTCTTGGATAAGCGTTTAATGGTTTACTCGGATGGTGGGGCTCGAGGGAATCCTGGTCCTGCGGCGGCGGCGTTTTTAGTTTTAGCGGAGAGCGGACAAATTTTGAAGGCTGAATCGCGTTTTCTGGGTAACCGTACAAACAATCAGGCAGAGTATGAAGCGTTAATTGCAGCGTTGGAGTTTGCTGCTGATGTAGGAGCTGAAAAAGTATGCTGCTATTTGGACAGTGAGCTTGTTGCGAAGCATCTTAGGGGGGAATACAGGGTTAAAAATGTGGAGTTGCGTCGGTTGTGGGATAAAGTTCAGGCGTTGCGGTTGCGCTTTAAAGAGGTCAAATTTGTGAATGTTCCTAGAACAAACAGTTACATTCAGAAAGTTGACGCGCTTGTTAACGAAGCATTAGACAGTGCAAGAAGGATGCGGGTTTGAGTGACGCTGCGTTACAGGTCAACTGCTTTCAATATAAGCCAATAGCTGCCGATAACTATTCAATAATTATATATACTTGTTGATTCTAAATTTTGGGTGAGGTCTCCGTCTATGAGTCAGAGCGGTACATGGGCAGTTGAACTGGTAAATGTCCAGAAAAGGTACAGTGGTCTTGTAGCTGTAAATAATCTGAGTTTAACTATAAAGACTGGCGAGATTTTTGGTTTGTTGGGACCTAACGGTTCAGGTAAGTCGACCACGCTGAAGATGCTGCTTGGTTTGGTTCAGCCTGACGCGGGTTCTGTTCGGGTTCTGGGTTTAAACGTGAAGGATGATGCTGTTGCAGTGAAAAAACTGGTGGGTTATGCGCCTGAGACGCCTCGGCTGTACGAGTTTTTGACGGGGATTGAGTTTTTGGATTTTGTAGGTGACATTTATGGTGTGGCTGCGGTGGAGAAGCAGACGCGGATTAACGAGTACTTGAAAGCACTTCAGCTGGAGGGCAGGGAGGGGGACATGATAAGCAGTTACTCTGAAGGTATGAAGCAGAAGGTTGCTTTGATTGCGGCTTTTTTGCATAAGCCTAAGCTTCTTGTTTTGGATGAGCCTCTAAATGGTTTAGACCCGCGTTCTGCCCGTATCGTCAAGGATTTTCTCTACAAGCTGAAGGAGCAGGGTGTCACCACGGTTATGTCGACGCATATTTTGGAGATAGCGCAGGCGGTTTGTGACCGCATAGGCATCATGTACCAGGGTAACTTGTTGGCTTTGGGTAACATGGAGGAGTTGCGGCGGATGGCGAAGCTGCCGGGTTCAGGTTTAGAGGAGATATTTTTGAAGTTGACTGGGACTGGTGATGTTAAAGCGGTGGTTGAGGAACTCGTGAAATGAACTGGAAGAACGTGGTTCAGCTTGTAAGGGTTGAGAGGAAGTCAGGTAGGCTTCTTAGGGGGCGGCGGCTTGTAGGGTACAACGTTAGAAGGAGCCGCGTTTTTGGTTACATTTTGCCTTTTGCAGTGGGGGCTGCTGGTTTAGTTATTGGTTTGCTGTCAGGGTACTTTTTTAGTGGTGCCGCTGTAGGGGATGTTACGTTGCAGGCGCTGGTGGCTGGGGGTTTTCGGAGTTTGCTTTTTTCTTTGCCCACGTTGGTTTTGATTTTTAGTTTGGTTTTCACCATGCTTATGCAGATTCAGCGTAGCGGGGTAAAGTTTGCTCGTCAAGTTCCTTACTGGTTGCCTGTGACGTGGCAGGAGCATACTTTAGCGGCGATTTTAGCGGAGATGCTGGGTTTTCCTGTGCTGGCGGTTTTGTTTGTTGCAGGCGCGGTTTTGCCGTTTTCCTTTTTTGTGGGGCAAACCGTGGTGGCGGGCGGGGCGGTTTTAGCTATGTTGGGTGCGGCTTTCGCTGCGAGTGCTACTACGGAGATTTTGCGGGTTTTGCAGGTTCGGTTTGTGGGGGCGGTTTACAAGTCGACGGGGCGCGGGGCGGTTTGGGTGCGTTTTGCAGGGTCCATCTTGTTCTTCGTTGTTTTTTATGTCTGCTACTTTTACATAACTTCAGGGGCAAACGCGGTCTACCTTGTTGAGTCGGTTGCTTCGGCTCAAAGCGCCATGTGGGTTGTTCCTTACGTGTGGTTTGGGTTAACCTTGTTTTTCCTGTCGGGCGGCTTGGTTGTTGAGGGTGCTGCGTTTCTTGTTTTGGCGGTTCTTTTTATGGTGGGTTTGTTTGTTTTGGGGACAGGGTTGAACAGGCGGTTTGGGCTTTATGAGCCGCCGGCGATAACTGTTTCCCGCGGGGTGTATGTGCCTAAAGCGGGGGTTTTGGGTAAATTTGGGTTTTCCAGTGTTGAGGCGGCTTTGATTCGTAAGGATTTGAAGGCGTTCACGCGTAGGCGGGAGCTGATGGGGGCGTTTATTGTGCCTATAGTTTTCCTTCTTATACCGGTGATGTCGACGTTTAATGTGGCGCGGTCAACGTCAGCTCCGGTGGAGGTGTCTTTGTTTATGTTTGCTCTTGCAACGGTTTTCCCAGTTGTGCTTATGGCTGTGACTTTGGGGAATTTTATGACGGGGGAAGAAGGGCAGAATATTTGGAGGATTTATGCGTCGCCTGTTTCCGCTAAGAGCTTTGTCAAAAGTAAAGGTGCGTTTTTGTTGGCGTTGTCTTTTGCGGTGTTGCCTCTAACTGGGGCGGTTGGCTTTCTGGTTTATAGGCCTTCGTTGAATGTGGCGGCGGCGTTGGTTTTGGAAGCTGCGTTTTTGGTGGTGCCTGCGGGTTTGCTGTCTTTGGCGAACGGCATCAAAGGAGCTGACTTTGCTGAGGTGCCTAGGCCGCGGATGATACGTAGCGAGTGGAGTTTAATCAACATGGTGGCGTGTGGCTGCGTCGGTTTGGTTGTTCTTGCGCCGTTGGCGCCCTATGCTGTTGCGGCGTTTACGGGGGTGCAGTTGGGGCTGTTTTTGGAGCTTCCGCTGGCGCTTGCTTTGAGTGCAGTAATAAGTGCGGTTTTGTCTGTTGTGTTTTACCGTTTGGCAGTTGGGGTCGCTGAAGAGTTGCTGTCTAAAAGTGAAGCGTAAAACGTAAGGTAGTGTTTACGCTGCGGGTTTTTTGTTGAGTGTTGGCGGTTTTGTTCTGCCGTCCCACACGTGGTGTAGCGCCAAAATGGGGTGGTGGATTATCATTCGTGGTCCTGAGTACCGCATGACTTTTTTTACTTTTTCTTTCATGTCGGGGCGGTAGCAGTGGATTGTGCATTTGCCGCAGGTGCTTTTCTTTTCTTGGAAGGGGCACTTATCTAGACGCGTAAACGCGTAAGCCAAAAAGTCGGTGCAGTCTGGGCAGAGTTCGCCGTGGGTGTCGTGGTGGCTTTTGCAGTAAATGTGCACCATGGCGTCGATGGTTTTCTTTTCTCGTCTTATTCTTTTGTGTTGCTGCTGGGTCATTTAATCACTGCCTGTCAGTAACGTTTTTGATGCAGATAAGTGTTGAGACGAACATGTTCGGGGTTTAATAGCAGTTAACAGCTGCAGGGTTTTGGTGGAGTGGAGGGTTGTTTGGCTTCGATAGTTTCATTAGTGGGGATAGCGCGTTTTACTTTGAATCTTTCAGGGGGACGGTTATGATTGAAGTTAGCAGTTTAGAGGAGTGGATGTGTCAACTTGGATTGCACCGCAGAGTTGTGGCGTTGTTTTATGAGTCGTATTGCCCGTTTTGCCGCAGGTTTCTTCCTGTCTTTTACAAGTATGCTCAGCAAAGCGGCTCGTTGGTGTTTATGAAGGTTAACATGGACGACTATGATAATCCGCTGTGGGAAGAGTACAATGTGGTGGCGGTTCCGTCGGTTATCTTTTTTGAGGGGGGAGAAGTTGCGAGTCGGCTTGACTGCGCGTTGGGTGTTGGACTTAGTGAAGAGCAATTTCGCCGGTGGCTTGCGAATCTCTGACGAGTTCGCTGTGCGGATGCTGCGTAGAAGAGTTACGTTTTAGGTTTTTATGGGTGCGTTTATTATGAGGGGTCGTTTTTAGCGGAAACGCTGCGGGTTAGGCTCTGTTTGAAAGGAGTTGGGGGAGTTTACTGTGTGACTGAGTGGTACCAGCTGAGTATGTATTCGGGTAGTTTTAGGCCTCTTTGGGCTAGGCGCTCGGCTAGTTTTACGGGTAGGGGGCTTAGTACGTAGGCTGCGCGTGTGTAGAATCTTCTTGGGGTGTAGGGTTTGGTTTGTTCTTCTAGGATGATTTGCATGTCTGAGTTTTTTGCTAGCGTAGAGTTTTTGCAGCCGGTTATCGCCATTACGACGCCGTTGAATTTTTTGAGTGTGTCGCACCAGTTGAGGACGGGTTTGCTTTCGCCTGAGTATGAGATGAGGATTTCTAGGTCGCCTGCTCTGGGGTGGGGTGTGTTTACGCCGCGGGTCATGTAGACGTTGTCGCCTAGGGCGGTTTTGATGTGGAATAGGCGTATGCCGGTCATTTTGGCGATTTCGTTGGCGGTTCCTCTGCCGCCTAGGTAGACGTTGGTTCGTCTTTCTAGAACGTCGACTAGTCGCGTGTAGGTTTCTGACTGGACGTTGGCGTCGATGATGTCTCCGATGATTTCGAATTCTTCTTCGCAGAGTCTAAAGACGTCGTCGACTTCTAGGTTTCGGAAGATGGCTTCTACCATCGTGTTTAAGAGTTGGAGGGTGCCGAGCTCGAATATGTCGCCCATCATGCCGACTTCGCTGTAGTCGTCTGAGGGCTTCATTTTTCCGCGGCCTTTGATTTGTACTACGTTGCCGTATTTGCTTGTGACTTCTGCTAGTGGGGAGGTCAGGTTGCTTGTGAGGAGCCCCATGGTGAATTTGCTGCTTTTCTTTTCTTCTATGTACTTGGCTAGATCCTGTGCCATAACGAGGGGTTCGTCGGAGTAGCCGCTGCCTGAGTTCATGAGTAGTATGGTTTTTTTGTATCGGCGTTCTAGGTCGTGTGCGGCGTCGTACATGTTTTTGCCGGGGAAGCCTGGGTCGTCTGGGGTTAAGATGACTTTGTTTCGCCATCCAACTTGGGCTAGAGCGATTTGGCTCATGGCTGCGTTGAGGGAGTGAAGGGAGCGGCCTGCGCCGCTGCAGATTACGCAGTCTGCGGCTTTGAGGTCCTCGTATAGGGGGGCGAGGCTGGTTTTTTTGACGCTGAGGACGTTGTCTCGGATTTTGTTGCAGAAGCCTATGTTGCTGATTTTGCTTTTTATGGAAACGGCACCTATTTTCAGAGATGAGTTGTGTCTTTGTATATTATTGTTGTGCTTGTTTGCTTGTAATGTTTATATGTTTGGCGGTTACTTGAGTTTGAAAATGGTTGGTGATGTCTTGGCTGTTGAAGATGAGCGTTTAAAGTTTGATTTTCTGCGTAAGCGCGCGTTGGAGTTGGGTGCTTCTGACGCTAAAGTCATATTTGCCAGCGACGTTGTTGTGGAGGATCGTGTGGTTTTGAAGTGTAAAGTTGGCTGTAGTAATTATGGGAAAACGTTGATGTGTCCGCCTCATACGCCGTCTGCTGAGGAGTTCCGCAAAATTGTAGGTGAGTACCGTTATGCGTTGTTTATGAAGTTTACGTCGCGTGCTGAAGCGGATTTGGAGTTGCAGAAGGTTCTTTCGAAGGCGGCTGTGGATCCGTCTGTGTCTTCAGCGGATAAGGAGCGGGCGGCTAAGTTTTGGGCGCAGTGGAAAGAGGATAAAGACCAGATGTTGAAGTCGGTGGTTGCGCTTGAGCGGGAGGCTATGCGTGCTGGTTACTCGTTGGCTGTAGGTTTTGTGTCTGGTGCTTGCCAGCTTTGCGAGAAGTGCAGTGGCGTTGAAACTGGGCTTTGCGTGCATCAGGACATGGCACGCATGTCAGAGGACGCCGTGGGCGTGAACGTTAAGAAAACCGCTGCGAAAGCGGGGATCTCTGTGGTTTTTCCGTTTCCGAAGAACCCTGAGTCCTTTGCGCTGCTGCTGATTGACTAAAGTTTTATTTACTTTTAACGTGAATAGGGGTTTGGATGCGCGGTTAGGCATGGATGTGTTTGAGGCTATCCACAAGCGCAGGTCAGTGCGTTCTTACGAGCCAAAAGCGGTTTCCAGAGAGACGTTGGAGAAGCTTTTGGAGGCTGCGCGGTTGGCGCCTTCTGCGCGGAATTTGCAGCCGTGGCATTTTGTGGTGGTGACGGATCCTCAGCGTCGGAAGGCGTTGGGTCGCGGGGTGTTTGCTAGGTTTTTGAGTAAAGTGCCTGTGGTTATTGTGGCTTGTGGAGACCAGAAGGCGTCGCCTGACTGGTACGTGGTTGACGTGGCGTTGGCGGGGGAAAACATGGTTTTAGCTGCGACTGCTGAGGGTTTGAGCACGTGTTGGGTGGGCAGCTTTGACGAGGCGAAAGTTAAAGAGCAGTTGAAGATTCCTGAGCATTTGCGTGTAGTGGCGCTTTTAGCTGTTGGGTATGGTCGAGAAAAAGTGGGTGTGGGGCGCAGGATCATCAATTTGGTGCGGCGACGCAAGGCACTCGGTGAGATAGTTAGTTGGGAAGAGTACGGGCGCAGCGTGTGAGGGGTTGGCTTGCGTATTCTTTTGGATGAGATGTTTGCGGGTTTAAAAGAGCATTTTGAAGCTTTGGGTTACGAGGTTTTGACGGCGCAGGAGGTGGGGCTTAAAGCTGCTAGAGACCGCGAGGTGGTTGATTACGCGGCGCGTCATGGTTTGGTTTTGGTGACTCAGGATCAGAAGCCTGCGGAGTTGGCTGAGTTGCTGGGTGTGCGGTGTGTTTTGATTTCTGGCGCCATGATTGCGAAGGTGGCGGATGCGTGGATGCGGGAGCGTTTTGGGGCGCCGTAAGAAGGGTCTGGCGTAAATTATATTATGTGTATCGTGTGATGTTTGTTTGGTGTTGCCTTGCAGGGTTCTGACGGTGAACTTAACGCTACAACTTTTGATGTGTATTTGCATTTGGTGAAGATTGCGGAGCCTGTGGGTCCTAGAGATGTTATGCGGGCGTTGGGGATTTCAAGCCCCGCGGTGGTGCATAGGCACCTGCAGAAGCTGGTGGATTTAGGCTGGGTGGAGAAGGATGCTTACGGCAGGTATTTCGCCACGCGGAAAGTAGGCTTTAAAGGGTATGTTTGGGTTGGGCGGCGTTTGGTTGCGCGTTCAGTTTTGTTTTCAGCGGTTTTTGCGGTTTTGCTGTCGGTATTTTTGGCGATTTTGCTGATTCATGTTGCTTTAGGTTCACCCATAGATACGTCTTATGCGTTGTTGACTTTGGTTACGGTTATGGCGACGGTGTTCTTTTTTGTGGAGGCGCTGCGCCCCAGAAGGCGGGCGCCTCGAGAGTCTACTAGAATTTAAGTTGCGCAAGCTGAAGATTTAGCTGTTTAGATAGCGGACAGGTTTTTTCTTTAGAAACGGGAAAAGTGCTTTGCGTGTGTCGCCGGTTGCGCTTGGCTACTTGAAAAATGAGAAAAATGTAAAAAATTGGTGTGGGGTTTTAGTAGATTTTTCTGTAGTCGCATTTTGGTCGGGGTATAGGGTTCATGATTGCGGTTGCTTGTTTTTTGGTTTCTTCAGCTATAGGTAGGACTTGTTTGAGTTCGCGGAAGTATTTTAGCACGGTGATGCCTTGTTGCGTGACTGTGAAAACGCGGTGTTCGCCTTCTTTGCGTGCCTCCAAGAGGCCCTGTGCTGTTAAGAAGTCAATTTGTTCGTTTAGGGCTTTATGGTTGATGTTTGCTTTGCGCATGATGTAGGTCACTTTTAGTGGTCCTCGCTGCGCGGTTACTTTGAGAATGTCGATGCAGATTTCAAATTTTGACCGTTTCATTCTCCGGTTGCACCTTCTCCTACGCTTAGCTGCACGGCAGTT
>JBNVCD010000260.1:0-1028 GCA_050410875.1 Bathyarchaeia archaeon
GCTTTTTCCGGGGGAATTTCAATTTGGGCAGGTTTGTTTGGCTCCATTGTGGCGAAACTTTCGTCTAGTGCTCTGAGAACCCATCCTTCGCCTACAACAATTAAGCGCGGTTCGTATATGTCTCCCTCTTTCTGGAGATTCTCTTTTTTCGCTACTTCCTCGTAGGTTGTATCGAAAACTTCGCTTGTTTCCTTCACTTTTGCAGTGTAGTTAATTAGTATGAAGTCACCTTTTTGCAAACTTGTAACCTTCCACTTTTTGTGCGGTTCGAAACTAAGTTTAAACGGCTAATAAATACATTTGCCTTGTTAAATTAATGTTGTGGCGTTTATCCCCATGAGGTTTACACAACCGGTTTTATTGAAGCATATTGATTGTTTAGAAGAAATGCTGTTTTTGTGCTCTTTTAACTGAAGCCTTTTTTCAGGTTGTGTGGAGCAGTGGAGGCAAGTATTGAGCGTAGC
Source organism: Bathyarchaeia archaeon (assembly GCA_050410875.1). Lineage (GTDB taxonomy): Archaea > Thermoproteota > Bathyarchaeia > Bathyarchaeales > Bathycorpusculaceae > JADGNF01. The sequence continues at coordinate 465 of JBNVCD010000260.1, forward strand.
TTGTAAACGTTGGTGTGCGTTGCACTGTTTTCAGTTGAAGCAAAAACGTAAGCATAGTGTTTATATTTGCTGCGCTGACCTTTGAAATTAACAGGCGGCAGTTGTCATGGGCAAAAATGAAAGGTGCACCTTAACCCCTGCTCAACCATTTACACTTGCAGGTTTAATTGACTACCAAGAAGGCGCGGTTGTAAGTAGGACGATTATTGATAAACAAGTAGGAACGGTAACTTTGTTTGCTTTCGATGTAGCTCAAGGTTTAAGTGAGCACACCGCGCCTTTTGATGCATTAGTTTATGTTCTTGATGGCGAAGCTGAAGTTAACATCGAAGGTAAGTCTGTACGATTAAATACGGGTATGTTCACAATTATGCCTGCTGGAAAACCGCACTCTGTGAGGGCTTTAACGCCTTTTAAGATGATGTTGATTATGATTCGGGCTTGAACATCCTCTTTTCTGACGTAATCTTTATTAGTTGCGTCTTTTCTTAATGTACGATTACTCGTAACTTTTACGAGAGGTCAAAATTTAGGTAGCAGAGGTGCCCGCCTGTGGAAACCGCC
>JBNVCD010000261.1:0-760 GCA_050410875.1 Bathyarchaeia archaeon
AAGCGTTGGCTGTGCTTGGGGTGGTTTCAGAAGACAGCACGACTCCGAGAAACATCCGACGCGCGGCAAAAGATGCCATGGACGCGCTGCAAAGTCCAGAGTTCACGCCCGCTGTGAGAGCTTCGAACGCGGTTTCGCTTTTGGATGAGATTCTGCAGGACCCGAACATGCCGCCTTACACGCGGGTGAAACTGTGGAACGTGATGAGCCTCATTGAAGCCATAAAAGATTAACTGGGAGCATATAAGACTACTTTCGCTTTCTGAAGACCCTGGCTCCATCTATTTCTGCAATGTATTCAAAGCCTACTTCGAGCAGTTTGCAAGCTTCATCTAGGTTGTGAGCAACTTTTACGTGGAATTCGTCATCTGCGTTCTGAAATAATGCTTTTTCGAGGTTGATGTAGATCAGTGTGTTTCTGAGGTCTCTGTGGCCGAGGACTTGCTGGACGTGCAGGATGTCTTTGGTTTTGTGGTATTCCATGGTTGCTTTCCAGTGGCGAAATGTGTGCAAGCCGATTTCTTTTAGGCGTGGATTTTGCAGTTTGAACGCTATACTTTTTCGTGTTTTGTAGAAGTTGGATTTGAGGCTGTAGAGTGTTGCGAAGACTTTTTCTGTTTGTCTTGAGTGGTTGCTTAGCATGTCTATTAGCTTGCGGCTGATTGGTAATACGCGTGCTCTGCTTCCTTTTTCTGGGGTTATGCGTACTATTTTTCGTTCGAAGTCTATGTCGCTCCATTTTAGCTTTGCCACTTCTCCG
>JBNVCD010000262.1:0-679 GCA_050410875.1 Bathyarchaeia archaeon
TGTAGAGGGGTACGTTTGGCGAGTGTTCTCCGCCTACTGCGAAGACTTTTCCGTCAGCCATCATTGATACGAACGTGGGTACTTTGCCCCATGGAGATTCCAAGCCATGGTTGGTGTCTGTGAACCGCCACATTTCGGTGCCGTTTTTCATGCTTATAGCAAATACTTCGCCGCCGTAGCCGCCTGTTATGAATTGGCCGTAGGCAACTTGACCTGCTCTGCTGCTGAAGTACTGGAATGCGTTACCGATTGAGAAGGGTGTGCCCACGGGTCCCCAGAGTTTTTGTCCTGTGTCTAGGCTGTAGCCTAAGCGTTCGCCAGTTTCAAAGTAAGACATTGTGAAGACGCGGTTGACTTCGTCTATTGGTTGGTAGCTGAACATTTGAGACATGTTGCCTGGCGGCGCGGGGTAGCTTTGCTTCCAAAGTATGGTGCCGCGGTTGCTGGGTTTGTCGCTGATTGCCCAGATTGTCCAAGGGTCTTCAGTTCCTCGCCACGTTGAGGTTATGGCGACGTTGCTGCTTCTGCCAAGTATTATGTCTCCGGGGAGAACGCCAACTATGGCGGGTGAGGTTGAGCCTGACAGGTCGCCTACTGTTACGTTCCATTCGTAGTTGTTGCGCATATCAGCGTTCTTACCTAGTGGGCGGTACTGGTAGGCATTAGTTGTCGTCCCGGG
>JBNVCD010000263.1:0-523 GCA_050410875.1 Bathyarchaeia archaeon
CTATGGGCAAACAGAACGTGGTTGCCCATAGCCAGCATGTACGGGCCCAGTCTCGGGCCCTGTGGCGCACCTATGAGGATTTCGTAGAGAGTTTTGAAGAAGGCGCGAGGCTGCAACCCGTTGTTTTTTGCGACGTTGAAGATGGCGTTCTGAATCCTATCAGGGTCAGTTTCCGCTTCTAAAACGGTAACCAAGGCTGCGACAGCGTTTCTCTCCTCGTCCGAGAGGCTTACCTGGGTTTCTTTGATTTCTTCGAAGTCTCTGACCCAGTTGAAAGCGTACTCAATCCGCTTCGCCAAGTCCGCATCGACAGCTTGGTTTTTCTGCAGGTAGCCGTAGCTCTGCAGCTTCTCAGCGATGAACTCGTTTGCATGGTCTTTCGGCGCCATTTTAACCAGAAACGCCAGCAAGTTATATGGAACGTGGATGCTTGGTTTGGCAGGCGGCTTCATGACCCAGCAGTACTCGTACAAGCCGCAAAGCTTCACGTGTTCTCGTTCGTCTTTCACGATTTTCTTGCCGA
>JBNVCD010000026.1:0-9883 GCA_050410875.1 Bathyarchaeia archaeon
CACAGCTCCGGTTGGAGCTGTGTACCTGCCGCAAGGAAATTTTCCACCACAAGCATGGTGGCGGGGTGAATGCCAACGGCAGATAAACCGGTGTTTCTGGATCGGCCGTATCTTAGTCTGAAGCCGCCTCGCCGGGAGGGGAAAGCAAAAATGGGGCGTCCAGCAATAACATCATCCATGAAGCCGCCGGATTTTTTTTCTTCAGATTTCTTTTTGAAGTCACGCAGCCACTCCCAACCCTGAAAACCCAACTTCTCTATGATCACCAGCACTTTGAGGGCACGCCCCACGATGCCGTCGTTCACAACTCTCAACGCGCCCCCGCGCACACGGTTAGTTTCTACACGGGGGAGGTTACGGTAAGAAGAAACCTCCACAGGGTCAGATTCGGTGCCTGTGACCTCCACCGGAAGCAGAGTTAACGCCTTTTTTAGTTCTTCATCAGGAATATGATACTGAAAACGCCCCACTGAACGCTCGTAGACGCGGAGCTCCTCAACAAAACGCGCCAGCTCTTCCTCTGTGGGTTTGTAGCGGTCTAAGCCAAGTTGACGCCGCACAAAGTCTCCAACAACCAACGTGAGAGCCTGATCGGTGCCTCCTGCAGAACGTATGGGCCCTGCAAAGTAGATAGCCAAGTACCGGGAGTTGTCCGGGTTACTTTTAATTTTTACTTGAGCCACACCCTGTATAGGAGCAGCGGTTAAACCCTCGGTGAAAATAGCCAAAGCTGTGCGGATAGCTTGCTCCGCCGCAGTTTCAGGCGGCAGTTTACCGAATTTGCCATCTACGATTTGCTCTGCAATTTTGAAGGCAATTTCTTCACGGCCAAACGTTTTGTTGAGTTCGCGTATGCTGGCGGCTACACCTTTTGGCCCAACAAGGCCCTCTACAAGGTCAGCTATGTCTTGGGCGATTTTGCATTCAGTTTTTAAATCAGGGTCTAAGCCTTTTTGGCGTGCCATATCGCTGAGTTGATAGATAACGTGAAGCTCTCGCTCCAGCGACTCAACGTAACTTTGATAGCTTGGGCTCATTTTGAGGGACACGCGTGCTTCTCCGACAAGCAATGTTACAGTAAGGCTTATTTTGGCTTTCCTTACACAAAAAAATAAAAACCAAAAAGAAGAAGGTGCCACTTCAGGCAGATTCAACTAAAAAGAGCTTTCACTGCTGGGATCTTTTGATGCTGCTGACAATTTCAGCAATTGCCTGCGTGGAATTTGTGGTTTCCACAAGATTTCCCGTAACAATTATGTCGGCACCTGCAGAAGACGCCGTTACTGCCTGCTCTTTAGTTCTTATACCGCCGCCAACAATCAGATATGCGTCAGAGAAATGCTTGACTGCATGAATCATTTCTGCAGGCACAGGATTTTTTGCTCCAGAGCCCCCTTCAAGGTAAACAAAACGCATACCTAGATATTGCGCTGCAAGGGCATGAGCCGCAGCAAGCTCAGGCTTATTGTATGGAACAGGGATTGCTTTGCCAACTATGCCGGCGGTTCCGCCTTCACCTACAATAACGTAGCCCATGGGTATTGGCTCTAACCCAAATTTTTTTATCAAAGGGGCCCCCAGAATTTGAGCGCCCATGATGAAGTAGGGGTCAACAGAATTCAGCAGAGACATAAACCATATGGCGTCTGCGTAACGGCTTATTCCAGTTATGTTATTAGGAAACAGTATTACGGGGAGTCCCACGGCTTCTTTTAATGGCTTCTACAACTTTGTCAAGGTGTTCTTGGGAAACAAAAGTGGAACCCCCAATCATAATAGCAGAGGTACCGCTGTTTTTAGAGTTCTCTGCAATTGAAACCGCCTGCTGAACCGTAACTTTTTCAGGGTCAATAAGGGTCATGTGAATAGAGCCGTCAGTTTTAATTTTATCTGCTAAGTATTTTTCGACAGGACCAAGCATGGATACATCATTCCTAACTAAGCGTCTTTAGCAGGAGGTGCCCGACGGGAAGCCCCGTAAATTTTGTCCGTGAAAAGGCAGTAGATGTCAATTTCACTTTGCGCAGATTTTATTGGGAATTCATCTTGCAGGCCGCAGCTGCTACAACCAACAACGGCGCGGGTTTCCTCTCGCTGAATTTCGACGTGAACCGTTTCTTTTCCACACTTGGGGCACGAGAAGAATTTTGGCAACTTCTTTTTTGGAATATGAACAACTTTCTTTCGTCTTCGCCCCATTTTAACAGCAACCTTTGAATGGCAAATTAATTGTTCCTTAGTATTTATCCTTGCCCTTAAATACTTGCCTACAACCATTAGAACATTAGGGACGTGAAATTCACCATGAAGCTAACGCCTGCTGTTCTAGACATAGATTTGGGTGATGTTGAAAAAAGACTTACACGCTTCATCAAGCAATATGTGGAAAGCACAGAAACATCAGGTATAGTTTTGGGTTTGTCTGGAGGCGTAGACAGCAACACCATCGCCGCGCTCTCCGCCTTAGCCATCGGAGGAGAACGCGTAATGGGGCTTATTTTGCCTGAAAAAGAAACCTACAACCCAAAAGACATAGAAGACGCCAAAGTAGTGGCTGAAAAATTTGGCATAAAAACCCAAATTTGCGACATCACACCAGCGCTAGAAGGCTTCTACAAAAGCATCCCCTCCTTTGACCCAAAAGACAGACTTTGCAAAGGCAACATCAAAGCCCGAAGCCGAATGATTTACCTCTACTACTACGCAAACAAACTCAACAAGATTGTATGCGGCAGCTCGGATAAATCAGAATCCATGATGGGGTACTTCACTAAGTGGGGAGATGTAGCCGCAGACATATCGCCAATTATGGATTTGTACAAGACACAAGTACGTAAACTCGCAGAACACCTAGGCATCCCTAAAGAGTTAGCTGCAAAACCTGCAACGCCCGCGCTTTGGCCTGATCAGTCAGCAGAAGGTGAACTAGGAATTAAATATGAAGTGCTTGATTTAATCCTGTTTGGACTGGAACACTTCATGAAACCACAAGAAATAGCCGCAGAACTAAGTTTAGATATGGCGCAAGTTGAAAAAGTGAAGGCCAGATGGCTAGCAACAGAACACAAAAGACGCATGCCCCTAACTGCAAAACTCGAATACCGAACAGTAGGAGCAGATTTTAGGCTTCCACGCAGCACATACTAGAAAGAGGCGAGAAAAACAATGAAAGAAAAAATTAAGCTGGCGCTTATTCAAATGAGCACGCAGCGGGCAAACAAAAAAGCAAACCTCAAAAAAATAGAGACGCTTACAGCTAAAGCGAAAACGCACGGCGCAGACATAGCAATTTTTCCTGAACTTTCGTTAACAGGCTATGTTACCAGAGATCAACTCTACGAGCTATCAGAAACAATTCCTGGACCTACAACCCAAAAAATTGAGGAATTCACCAGAAAAACAGGGTTACACATCATTTTCGGAATGCCGGAGCTAAGCGAGAAAACTAAAGCTACACTCTACAACACCGCAGTCTTAGTGGGACCTGAAGGCTTCATTGGGAAATACCGTAAAATGTACCTTCCCACACACAGCGTGTTTGAAGAGAAAAGATATTTTCGCGCAGGATACGAGGCAGCAACCTTTGACACAACTATAGGGAAAATAGGGCTTTGTATTTGCTACGATTTATTCTTTCCAGAGGTTACACGTTTAACTCGACTGAAAGGCGCCCAGCTTATTGTAGCAATTTCAGCTTCACCTGCGGTTAGAAGAAACTATTTTGAGATTATAACAGCGGCAAGAGCATTGGAGAACACAGCGTTCTTGGCTTATGTTAATCTTGCCGGAGTACAAGAAGGGCTGCAATTCTGGGGAGGAAGCCGACTAATCAGTCCAACAGGAGATGTTATTGCGAAGGCAAAGTATGATGAAGAGGACTTTGTCATATGCGAAGTTGATTATACCGATTTAAGAGGCGCTGAGGCTTTTATTCCCACATTGAGAGATTTGCGCCCTGAACTCTTCGAAAAACTCAGAAAAGCCGCAGAAACACTCTAAAAGCAGGTTTAAACGTTAAAGCGGCGCGGTTTAAAAGTTTTATAAGAAAGTTACTGTTGTATCACAAATCACACTGCATCACAAACGCATCACAAGGCGTGATTTTTTAATGCAAATCACAAGTTATCACGCGTAAATCACGCGTGATCTAGCATCATGGGTGACGTCACACGCACATTTATGGATTAATAAGGGGGAACTACAGGAACAAAAGTTATTTTTTCAGTGCAACTTAAGCGTAAAAACTCGTGGTTAAAGGCAAACAAAGAAAGCAAGATTATTTCATAATGAAGAGACAAAAAGAATAAAATTTACACAAAAACGCTAAACACTACAAAGTAAAGACAACAACAGAAATAATAACAAGGCAGATATATCAAAATTCACAAAAAATGGTCAATAAAACAAGTTAAAAGTCAAAACAAAACTCTAAAATCACCCAGAAACCCATAAAAGACAACTTTTAAACCTATTTCGTCAGCGCTAAAACCGAGCGCACGTGGCGGTAAGCTTAAAAACCAAAGCCCGTATACAAAAGCGTATTCTTTTTCAAACAAAGAGAAGATGCAAAAATGAAGCTAAAAGAAACCATGGAAATCTGGTTAAAGGGGGCATTAAACGACCCCATAGTCAAAATTCTGGCATCCAACAGCCAATTAACAAAAACGCAGCTTGAAACTCTTCTAATTGACTTTTTAGCCGAAAATATATCAGATAAACAGCTAAATTACGATGAAAAAGCCAGATTAAGGCTAACAAAGGCAAAATTAAGCCGAGGATCATTTAATAGGACATTAAAACAAGCCAAAGAAAACGTAATAAAATCCATATATACGGTACTTCTACTAGGCTACTTAGGAGTTTTTGAGACCACAACTCTTGACCCCTATCTTGAGATAGCAAACAAATTGAAAGAATACACCGAAGCACATCAAGAGTTACCTGAAGGAGAAAAAGAGTTAACAGACCACCTAAAGGTCATAGAAATCATCCGAGAAGAGTTAGAAACAAGCCTAAAACATCATTCCACATCATTAAAAAGCGAAGTGTGACGTCACAAATCACATAAAACCAGCAAAAAGCCAAAGATGAAAGGAAGTCAGGCCAAAACTAAACGGTTATTTAGCCATTTTTCACCTAAAAAGGCCTGAATTAGCCTTATTTTTAGGCAGTATAAAAAAAGTTCAAGGATAAAACTGTGACGTGTGACATCATGTGATAACGTCACAAAAAGTCACCAAAAACCTTAAATTATCCATGGAAAACTGTGATGTGTGATGCAACGTCATAAATCACGGGAGAATCACAAAGACATCACGGAGGAGTAACTTGATAGAACTCCTGTTAGGTTTAACAGTAATATTGCTGGTAGCCACGACTGTTGCAGCGTTCGAGTATTATAAGCAATTACGAAAGGCGCAAAGAGAGTATGAGAAAGCAAGAGAAGTTGTGGAAGATATTGTGTTTAGCTTTAACAGGGAACTTAAACGGGAAGCGGAGAGAATAGAGGCAGTTGCGTACAAGATCGAAGACACAAACTCAAAAGCAGACATAGGACTTAGAAAAATAGAGGAAGTTGAAAATAGAATAGGGCCCTTAGAAAGTCAACTTACAATGCAACTAGAGCAAATTAAAACGTTAGAAACAAACATCGAAAACACCAAGCAGATGATCCAGAAAACTGTGTTAGCGGACTCAAGAATTGTTGAAATTGAAACAGCCCAGAAGACCTTAGAAAGCAAGGTAGGAAACTTGGCAGAGCAAATTCAAAAATTAACAATTACACCTGAAGTTAAATTGGAGCCACAGAAAGTAGCGATACCAGTGGTGCCTATTAAAAGAGACAAAGCTATTGCATCATTAACTGACACGGAGTTTGCAGCTTTAGATTTCTTAGCAACAGAAGGTCCAAAGACAGCACCTGAAATAAAAGAAAAACTGCAGTTAAGTAGAGAGCATACAGCCCGCCTTATGAAAAAGCTCTATGAGGAAGGGTACCTCGAGAGAGAAACAGGCAAGTTGCCTTTTAAATATAGTATCAAAGAGGAAATGCTAAAGCTGCTTAAAAAGCCTGAACAGCAATCAACATAAAAAACTAGTCAAACTAACCGTCCTGCTACCAGTAAATAGAGGGCAAACTACTTCAGTTTTTGCTTAATAACAGCTTGAGGAGTTGTTGAAGCAATCTTATATTTCAGATTGTTCGATCCGCCTGCTCTCAAAAGCCACCCTTTACTTGCCATTCTTGAAAGATAAGTGGAAACTGTACTCAAACTGATAGGTTCTCTCAGTTCGTTTTCATAAAAGGCCTGAATATCTTTTGAGGAAAACCAAACCAGTGGAAAATGCTTCTGTATGACATCCCGAACTTTTTCAAACCTAGATGATACACTCGTAGCTGCAACTGTTCCATTACTGGAAGGTTGATTCTCATTAGGCACGCCGCCGAGTAATTCCACTAAATCCAAAAGACGCAGAGCCTTATCTCTAGTAATTTGTCCTTCAAAAGCTACCGTATAGCGATTACCTTCACTGTCAAAGAGCTCTACGCGCATTTTCCGAGCTGGCATCTACGGTGGACACCTAAAGAGTGTTCACAACTTTACACTTCACAGCTTATAGCTGTTATGGTGAATATGCCTAAGTTAATTTATGATAAAAACGCTTTATTTAACAAAATAACCTTAAATTTCAGAGATTAAGGTTTAACAGACTTCACAAACCAACAAATTTAAAAACAAAAAACAAACACACAGCTTTTCCATATTTCCAGTAGAAGCGAAGGGGTGTGTTTTTCACAGTAAAGCGGCATAAAAAAGGTAATTTTAGCCAAATAAGCAGTATACAAGAGCCATAACCATTACAATTTCACACGTCATTCACAATTTTGTGAAGCATTCCATATGTTAAGGCGCATACAGAATTATTATGCGGCTCCAAACAAAGTTAAGCGAGACAAAACAGTAGTCCACAGGTAATTTTTCTGAATTTTAAAACCTCAAAATACAGGTTTTTGATGGAAAAACTCTGGCACCCCTCCATTTCCTCTCGAAAAATTTTTCTAACCTAACCCGCTTTGTTAGCGTTTAAATTTTTGTTTGAAACTTATCTAATTTCTTTTACAATAATCATTAATATAGGTAAAGTTGACCTTTTTTCTTAGAGTATATTTCTTATCAACTAAACTAACAAACTTAGAAGGAGTATATTTCCAGTTCCAGTGGAAATTTTGGGGTGTGTGTCTAACTGAAAAAACTATTATTACAACGAGAACTTTGTGCGTTTTAGGAATGTTATGTTTCTAAACTAGTTTTTTATACCTAACCCTTTATCTGCTCCATCCGAAATATCGGTGTAACCTCTAAAAAATAGGTGGTGCTGCATGGGGAATCCTAACATACTTGATGACGTATTCGAAAAATTTGTTAGGCAAGCGAAACTTTTCAAAGACCGTGAAGTGCTGAGGCATGATTACTTGCCTGAAAGACTTCCCCATAGAGAAGAGCAAATCCGAATTCTGGGGCAGACTGTGGCCCCTGTTCTTAAAGACGCTCGTTGTTCTAACATATTCATTTACGGTAAGACTGGGACAGGAAAAACAGCGGTGACAAAATTTGTTTTAAGCCACCTCGAAAGCAAGGCGAAAGAGTATGGTGCCCCAGTTAAATTCTGCTATGTGAACTGCCGTTTAACCGGTTCTGAATATCGAGTGTTTGCAAGTCTTAGTCAAAGCCTTGGTTTATCTATTCCTTTCACTGGTCTTTCTGTAGGTGAAGTTTTTGACCGCTTCCGAAACGGTTTAGATAATTCAAGAACCATTTTTATTGTAGCCTTAGACGAGATTGATGCTTTAATTAAGGATCGTGGCGATGGCGTTCTGTATGAGTTAACTCGGATAAACGAAGCTTTACATAAAAGTAAAGTTGCAATAATAGGCATATCTAACGATTTACGTCTCAAAGAGTTCCTTGACCCGAGGGTTTTCAGTTCTCTCAGCGAGGAGGAAATGGTTTTCAGGCCCTATGACGCCAGTGAACTGCGTAATATTCTTCTTGAACGTTCTAAACTTTCATTCTTTGACGGTTGCCTTTCAGAGTCAGCACTGAATATTTGTGCTGCCTTAGCTGCAGCTGAGCATGGTGATGCAAGGCGAGCGTTGGATCTGCTGCGTGTTGCAGGTGAAGTGGCAGAGCGGCAAGGGTGTAGTGTAATAACTGAAGAGCATGTGCGTGAAGCGGAGAAACATATTGAACATAATCGAGTTGTTGAAGCTCTTAAGAATTTAACTTTGCATTCTAAGCTAGTTCTTCTGAGTGTTTATCACATCAACAAAGGCAGCGGAGCGAGTGCTACTACTGGTGAGATTTATGATGTGTACAACGAGCTTTGCGGCGAGTTAGGCGCTAACCTTCTAACTCAAAGACGTTTGGGCACGTTGATTAACGAGTTAGATGTGATGGGTCTTTTAAATTCAAAAGTGGTAAGCATGGGACGTTACGGTCGCACAAAGAAAATTCGTTTAGAAATTCCTCGTAGTCTTATTCAGGATGTTTTTGGAAGTGACGAAAGGCTTAGCCGCATGATTAAGTATGAGCCTAAAATACTTTCAAAAAACACAACTCTCCGCAGATAAAACATGATGCAGCTACGCTTTCCTTTACGTTTAAGTGGTGATGTGGTTAAATGAAAGATAAGATTGTGGTTTCCAGCGTCTGTAAATTAACCACCGGCACTTTTCCTGGCGTTGGAACTAGACCAAGTTTTGCCATGTAATCCGTTTGGTCTTGCCAGCCCCCGGAATTTACAACTAACACTCCCCGGTAATTGCAGCAGCCTAAAACGTGGATGTGACCTGCGTGGAAGATGTCTGGCACTTTGTCTATGACGAGGTAATCGCGGTTTTCAGGTGAAAGCAGCGTTTTTCCTCCGTATATAGGAGCTAAATGGCGTCCTTGCATGAGTAGTCTCATGGCCTTTTCAGGGTGCTCATGGTTGATGTCGGGAACTGCACCTATTATGTCGTCTAGGCTTCTGCCGTGGTACATCAAAACTTCTACGCCGTGTAAACTGACTCTGCAGGGATTTGATAGAGAATAAATTTTTCTTGGTCCTTCTTTTGTTGGCAGGAAATCCTCTGAGATTGCTGGTTGAGGCAAGGCTTTTCTTGGCGCGTCATGGTTACCCGGTGAAACTATGATTTCTATGTGATGTGGAATTTTTTCAAGGATTTTTGCTGCAAACCTGTATTGTTTATGGACATCTTTAATTACCAGTTCTTTCGCTTGCCCCGGGAAGACGCCAACGCCGTCAACGAGGTCGCCTGCAACTAGGACATATTTTGTGTGGCTTGCAATTTGCTTCATCTGCTCGTTTCCGTATTTGCCGTTTAGCCACAGCAAGAAGCGCTTGAACGCTTCTTTGTTGAATTTTGCGCTTCCTACATGTATATCTGAAGTGAGCACGGCGTAAACTGGTTCTGGGGCTCTGTGGTTTGGTTTTTGTCCCACCTCTGGGAATATTATGTCTTCGGCTAGAAATAGTTGACTTCTAGTTTTTATCACTGCTACGCATATGACTTGGTCTGGAAGAAGCATCTGAGCTTTTTTATGGACCTCTTCCGGTGCCTTGTTTGGTATAAGAATTGTTGCACTTGCGTTTAGATCTTCAATTGTTATGAAAAGTTGCTGTTTTGATTCTCTTTTCTCTTGAACCATGCCGATTATTTTGAGTTTAGTTTTCGCTTGGGCTTTCAAAGCTTCAGAGATAGGCGTGGCTGCTTTAACGTCCATCCTTTGCCTTAACAACTTTTCCATGCGTTTGAATCTGTCTTGGAAGTACTGGATGTACTCTTCCATGGTTCCGTTGGAGCTTAATTTTCCTGTGG
>JBNVCD010000026.1:9893-12805 GCA_050410875.1 Bathyarchaeia archaeon
CAATATTTCAATCTTTGAGTCAACGTCTTTTGCGTAGGGGTAGAAAGATTCGTTGTTTTCGGAAGAATCAAACATTACATGTGGAGTTTCAACTGTCGCTTCCTGAATGAATTGTGGTTGAGCCTGCTGATGGGCTTTTGTAATAACTGGTTGAGCCATGGTTGCTTCAAGAAAACTTTTACAAATGAATACAGGTTTCTCTTCTAAAGCCTCAATTTTTTGTAACGCCCTATGCATAATCACTGTAGGGTCATCGGTGGCGGCGACTGTGCTTAAGAAGTCGAATGCTTCTTTGTCCAGCTGGTAGCCTGCCGCTATTGTCGATTCTACGGCTTTTTGCAGTTTTCCTTTTTCACTCATACTTGAAGGGTTCTCCAGTTTCTTTTCTTCGGAACCACGATGTAGCCTTCTTCTCTGTTGCCAAAGACGTCTGTCTGTTTGGCTATGTGCAGCGCTGCGGTTAAAGCTGCCGTCGCGGCGTCTAGTTCATGCGAAATTAAACGCCTTGATGCCAGTTCCCCTTGTAAACCTATTGCTTTAAGTGTTTCTTGGATTGTTCTCCAGTCTTTGAGCGCCATCTGTAAGGCTTTTCTGGATGACGTAGGGTGAACTTCAATTGTCCTATAGTGTTTCTCCTCTATGAGCTTATTTAATTTCACTGCTCGCCAAGTGAGCTCGTTCATAAAAGTTAACTTTGGAGGGAGAACTCGGTAACCGTGTTTAATCATGTCTCTGTCCGATTTCCGTAAAAACCCTTGCAGAGGCACGCTTAAAGGAGCATCTATCGCTGTGAGGTCGGGCTTGTTGTTTTCGATGCTTTGTAAAATTTCGTTATCTGTATACACTGTTTTTGCTGTTAGGTTTCGCCCTTCAAGTATGGCTATGCCGCTGGGGTTTTTGCTTTTCGCTGCTAAATCTAATCCAATTAAACGTGAAATGTTAAGTTTTAACATAGCTGCTTATGTTTATATCTGTCTATACATATGTTACTTTGCTTATAGGCTTGAATGTAAACTAGTGGTTAACTATGAGTGATCTGCGTAAGGTGCAACGTACCCCTACAGGGACTTTTTTTGTTTGTTTACCTCGCGAGTGGGCTGAGCGGCATGGTCTAAAGCGGGGGTCTGTGGTGGCCCTCAGTCAAGCAACCGATGGCAGACTCGTTATTAACCCCTATTATAACGCTGAGCCTGCACCTAAGGTTGCCACCTTACAGGTCGGTCCATATTTGGGGCGCGAAATTATTGGGCAGTACCTTTTGGGTTCAGATATTATCCGCATTGAAACGAAAGAGCAAATCGGCGTTGAAGTCCGCAACATAGTGAAAACTACAGTGGGCTCTTTAATAGGGCTTGAAATCGTGGAGGAAACGTATTCTCAAATTGTTTTGCAGTGCCTGCTGGAGCCGTCAGGTTTTCCACCTGAAAAAATTTTGCGACGCAATTACGCCATTGTGGCAGGTATGCATCGGGACGCCGTAACTGCGTTTGTTACTGCTGACGGCCAGCTTGCTAAAAGTGTAGTAGCGCGGGACGATGAAAACAACAGACTCTACTTTCTGTTAGTTCGTATTTTGCGTACAATTCTACAGAATTCAGAGTTAAGTGGGAAGCTTGGGTTGACGTCGATTGAATGCTTGGATTACCGTTTAGCTGCAAATTTGGTGGAAAATATGGGTGACGCCTGCGTGCAGGTGGCTCAGAAAACTTTAGAGGTGGGTAACACGCGTCCTCCAGAGGAGTTTAGAAAGTTACTGTGCGATTTGCAGATAGTTTGCTATGAAGCTCATGAGCAAGCCCTAAAGGCGTTTGTGAATAAAGACGTCGCTTTAGCGGAAAATGTGCGGCAAATGCGCAAAAAAGTTGACTTCTTTTCTTCAAGTATTGAGAAGGCGGCAACTGAGAACTCTTTTGGCGTTGTACCTCAAACGTTGGCGGTGACTGCTTTTCTGAAGCAGATTTATGCGTACTGTGTAGATTTAGCAGACTTAGTTGTCTAAACTTTTACCTTTTACGCTGCCGCTTTTAATTGAGTTTTGTGGGGGGTAAAACCAGAAGTAAGCTGCGGCGCCTGTTTGGGGTGTGTAGCTGTTAATTACCTTTTTTTTGCTGCGCAGGCGTTTGTGGGTAATTTAAAATGTTGCTCTTTTAGTTGGTGTACCAGTCAACTATTTTTTTGGCGATTTTTTTTGAATAGCCCTCTTTTTCCAGCGTTTGCTGTAGGTTTTCTTTTTTCTCCTCTTCCATCTAGGCACCGGTTAATCTTCAGTTCAACTTGGAATTTCAATAGCATGATGTAAAAAAACAAAAAGATAAACCTTGTGGGCATACACATATCTGAAATCTTTCCAGTAAAGTTTTATTTACAACAAAAAATTCCTATATCAGTAAGGACGCAACTGTAATATGCTTATTCAAAAACAGGTTGTGGAGGCCCTTAAAAAACCAGAAGCGTACGATGAGGCCCCGGGAGAAATTGAACTTGTCCAGACGCATATATCCTTCGTTTTTCTGACCAGCAAGTATGCCTACAAGGTTAAGAAAGCAGTTGACCTTGGATTTCTCGACTTCACTACGCTTGAAAACAGAAAACTCTATTGCGAAAAAGAATTAGTCTTAAACAGGCGCCTTTGTGAAGACCTGTATCTTGAAGTAGTCCCCATCAACAAGTCTGACACAATTAAGATAAAAGGCAACGGCGAAACGGTTGAGTATGCTGTTAAGATGAAGCGGGTACCTCAAGAAAGAATGTTGAATACTCTTCTGGAAAAAAACCAGGTTGACAAGGCTCTTGTTGAAAAAATTGCTGGAATAATTGCAAGTTTCCATTCGAAAGCTGAGACAAACAAGCGAATAAGTGATTTTGGCTCTTTAGCCATATTGGAGACCAATTGGAAAGAGAATTTTGATCAA
>JBNVCD010000027.1:0-12235 GCA_050410875.1 Bathyarchaeia archaeon
GTTATTTTCAAACCAATCTGGACAACGAAGTAGAAGAGAAGGAACATTAGTTTTGATTTGAGGTATTAAAGTTGGACCTATATTCCCTGAAGGTCTCTCCAACAAAGTCACTTTCTCCACTTTTGTTATCCATGCAATATCTTGTGATCGCCCAAAGGTAGGAGTAGACGCTGGAGAACGAAATGCTGCTTCCAACTCAAGATTAGTGACATAAAGGTCAAGTTTAGGGTGGAAATATATGTAACGTTTAAGAATACCTTGCCCTTCTCTGTGGGGAGCTAACACGTTCTTATTTAGTGCCAAACGATCCGTTTTTTCGATTTCTATTCCCCTTGAAAGACAATGAAACTCGAAGCCTATTCTAGTTTCATAAGGAAGAATGTCTCTACCTGCAATGGCGCTCAACATGCCGAGCAACGTACTATATGGAGGGCAAGGTAACGAAATCTGAGTTCCTGTGATTGTCAAAGGATGTTTAAAAAAAGCTGTGAACCCTTCAAGTTGAACATGAAGGGCAGGGATACTCGACATTTTAGATCAATTTCGCTATTTGGTCAGCTGCATCAATAGGTGTTGTAACCACAAAAGTTTTCCCGTCATCCGCTGCGGCAAGCTGTAGGACTTCCGATTCATTCTTCAAATAGCCTTTCCGTATCCCGACAAAAATCGGTGTTAGAATTCTATCTTTATAGTCGCGAGCAATCTCTTTGAGCACTTCAACCTTTAGGACCGGCCCGTTTCCCTCATCGGAGAAAAGACTATTAAAAATTGGATTTCCACAGCTTGTGCCAGCTAAAATAAGAACTTTAGGAGAGACATCTGTTCCAAACGCCGCTTGCTTTGCACCACCACGCAAACGAGCAAGAGCTTTGAACAATTCTGTCGCCCGTTCTTTACGTTTTTTAGGGGCATCTGACAGTTCATATACTTTACCTTTCTTGCCGCAATCTTGGGCTACTATTATCTTTTGACTTTGAAGGAAACTATCAACTTTAGCCTCGTCGAGCTCTATTCTGTCGCCAATATTCCAAAAAACGCCGAGTCGACTATAATTCAAACAGAATATTCCTTGTAAGTGTGTGTTATAGAACTCAGTAGTGTAGGGCAAAGGTGTCCCCTCTTTCAGATGCACAAATCCCTCATCCCTGCCTTGCCAGCCGGTCTTTCGAATCGAGCAAAGAATCGACGCGCAAAATGGAGATGCGCGAATGACAGCTTTTACTTTTTTGCCGATTTTATCTTTTGTTTCAGAGTCTTCTGACTCTTCACCCTCAGAATTATATTTACCTTGCCCACTTTCTGCTCTCATGTAACCGAAAATGTCGTCTTCAGGGAAATCAACAGGGTTCAACTCGCCCACAATTTTATTGGTAGTCTGCTTGGTTTCCGATAAACCGATAGCTCTAAGCTCACTAGCCGGCCAGCCTGTTTCTTCAATCAAGGTATTCCGTAACCATCTCTTCCAAGCCTGTGACGAAACATAAGGAACCCTGTTGGAACCATCTCTAAAAGTTTTGGGAACTGTAACATTTCGATTTTCACCTTCTCCTAAACCCGCGCCATTCAGAAAAGACGCGGGTGCTTCTACGAGAAAGGTACCTGCAATATGAGTAATATTTTTTGTTGGGAACATAATTATTATTATAAGGCTTTCAGTTTAAAAATTTGTTGCTTAAAATGGCTTTGTTTCTTAATTATTCTTGGGTTATTGTTCCTGCTGCTGTAATGCACTGCTGCTACACAACGTAAACCACAAAACAAACAAAGGTAAAACGCCCAAATCAACCCTCTCTAATTTTAGAGACAAAGCTCTCTGAAGTAGTTAATTAGAAGTAAACTAAGTTGAAATAGTCTCAGATTTCTAATAGAATTTCCATTTTCATCAGAGCAAAAACGTTCCCAATACTCTTCATCTGAGTATCTGGGTTCTATAGCAGCAAACTTTTCTTTAAACCAATAGAGCGTTTTCTCGCCACTCACTAATTCCTCAACAACATCTTTTTTAAATCTAGAGAGGCCACGCATAGTGATATAATCTTGACTGACTCTGAAAATTAGCTGCTCTACATCTGGAGGCAAATCCGTGTTACGGGGAATCACCACTTCTGCAGGCGTAACAATTTTTGGCAAATCATTAGTTCTAAGCCATTCTGTCCACATAAGTCTAAATCTAAATAGAAGTTCATAAGTAGTTTCTTTTCCCTCTTCGTTCAAGCATAGAGCTTTCCAGGTTTCATAGTTAAAACCTTCATGTCTAATAGCTGCTTTAAGAAATTGCCTTCTTAACCAAGATGTAGATATTTTCCCCAGATTAAACTTGGCTAAAACCTCATTTCTAAAGCGCGTAATACCTCTGGTTTGTAATTGATCATCAAAAATTGTTCGTGCGACATACAGTTGTAGCTCATTATACGCCGATTTGGAGTTTACTTGCTCATCAACGACGCCGCAGTCTTCATGATACAAATAATAGGATATGTATCTCCATGCATCATTATTGATACCTATAGACATATTTGAGTCATGGACAAATAATGCACTGTAATCTTCAAAATTGAAAAAGCCTTTCTCAACCATTTCGACAATGTATTTCCTGACTGTGTTCTTCTCTGCAAAATCACTTGTTAAATTCTTCTTGCACTTCTCTAAGTCTTTAGTTGGGAGATTTTCCCTCAAGTATCTTGCTATTTTAAAAGCAGACAGTAACGCATGTTTAGATGCCTTACGGATTTCGGTTTGGTAAAGGAGAAAGAACGCAGGAGATACACCTTCAAACTTTTTTGAAGGATACAACCAATAATAATCCTTTCCTGTTGAGATACAATTTAGAAAAGAATATTCAGGGTTTTTATCTTTCCTTATCAAACGTATTATTTCTTCTCGACCTGTTGGAACCCTTGTTATCACGTTAAAGAGAAACTGAAGGGCGCTGTTTGGTATTTCATCAATTGAACAATCAGGACCTGTTCCCGAATTTGAGAACAACCAGACAAAAAGACTTGTACCTGCGTCCAAACTCTTCATTCGTCTCATGGTTTCAATTGTCTTCTCTACGACGACTATACTACCCTCTTTAGAGCCAAGAGTTTCGAATTTACCAGCGCGAATTCTATTTTCGATTTCCTCCGCGATTCTACTCACGTAAAGATACCAAAAGGTTTGCGAAGTTGACTGAAACACCGCCAATCTTCCATCTCTAAGAACGACTCCCTGAGGGAGATAATGTACAGCAAATAAACATTTAGCACAGAGATTGGGGGTTCTAGACCCAGCAGGTAATGCTTGGGCATCACTGCCGATACTGCCAGCCAGTGGAAACCAATCTCGACCAGTATATCTTTTATCATCCTTGTAACCTAAGGGTACAAGAGTTTCCCTAACGAGTTTGTCAATGTCAAGACTTCTGGCGTTACCGCAACTCTCACATCTTTCATCCACATCTTCAAAGCCAATTTTATTTAAAATCGCAGTAGTAATTTTACTATAAAACTCAACTCGTCTCTCAACAGGCTTTATTCCAGGATGAGTTATCAAGGAGTTAATTGTAAAAATCATACTAGTACTTTTTAATCTAGAATTACGATTAGCAAGTTCTGTTCCATCGCCGTGAACCTTTTTAATTTTTTCTAAAGTTAAATCGGTTAAATTTTCACAACCACTTTTAAACGCCAAAACTGCAAGACCTGTATCGACAAAAGGATTACCTACTAAGGAAACGCTCATGAAAAATCATTGAGAACAGGTGCTATTTATATTTTACAGTTACAAAGTTTAGCTTATTTGAGTGTATTGTTCTAAACATGTTCAAATATTTCCTTACTACATAACATCAACCTAGAGAATTATCTAAACAGTGTTTTCTTTTTTTTTTTTTCAAAAAATTGTTGTGCACTTAATTAGCTAGTTGAGGAGAGTTGCCCTGTTGCTTCGGACAAGATTTCAACACCCCTTTAATCAATGATCAGGGGTTATGGCGTTTACATTTACATGGAATCTTGGCTTTAACGCAGCATAGAATTTCAGACATATTCACAAACTTTTTTAAAAAGTGTGTGAATACGTTTTTTATGAATGTTGAGGAGCTTAAGGCAGTAATTACATCTCAGCGTGAAGCGACAGCGGAGTTGTTCAAGAAGGAGAAGATCATAGAGCGGGATGTAGACAAAGCGTTAGTTAAAAATTTTCTAGTGCAACCTAATGTGGTCGCTGTTTTGGGTGTTAGGCGGTGCGGTAAATCTGTGTTTTCGTTGTTGCTGCTTGAGGGTGAAAAGTTTGGTTATGTGAACTTTTTTGATGAGCGGTTAGCCGGCTTGAGGGGTGAGGAGTTAAACAAGGTTTTGCAGGCGTTCTATGAGTTGTATGGTGGTGGGGTGGACTACTTTGTGTTTGATGAGGTTCAGAAGGTGGAGGGGTGGGAGAGGTTTGTGAGTAGGCTTAGGACAACAAGTAAGGTAGTGATCACGGGTAGCAACGCGGGTTTGCTGCGGGGTGACTTAGCTACTTTCCTGACTGGTAGGCATGTGGATGTGGAGCTTTTGCCGTTTAGCTTTCGCGAGTACCTAAAGGCGTCAGGTGTAACTTTAGACGACAACTGGGTGTATTCGACAGTTGCTGTTGCGGCGGTGAAGAGGACTCTTGTTGAATTCATGGATAGGGGAGGCTTCCCTGAAGTTAACAAATTCGGCAAGGTTATGCTAAACCACATTTACAGGGACATCTTAGAAAACGACGTGATAATGCACTACAAGATAAGAAAAACTCAGAGCTTAAAAGAACTCGCCAAATACCTTATATCTAACACGGCAAGAGAAGTCACCTTCAACAAGCTTAAAACCACCGTGGGCATCAAAGACGCACACACCGCCGCCAAATACGTCAGCTATATTTCAGACGCCTACCTCGTTTTTCTGCTGGAAAGGTTCTCCTACAAACTCAAAGAGCAGTTTAAAGCTCCAAAAAAAGTTTACTGCGTAGACACAGGCCTCGCCGCTAACGTAGCGTTCAAAATAGGCAGAGATCAAGGCAGACTTATGGAAAATATGGTGTTTTTGGAGTTGCTGAGAAGAAAACTCTACGCCAACTTAGACTGGGAAATATACTACTGGAAAGACCACCAAGGCAGAGAAGTGGACTTCCTAATCAAAACAGGCGAGTCAGTAAAGCAACTCATACAGGTAACTTACGCCTCAGAAAAACACGAAATAAACCCAAGAGAAATCAAAGCAATCGCAGCCGCAGCTTCTGAAACAAAATGCGACGACCTGCAGCTGATCACATGGGACTACGAAGACACCTTGCACTTAAACAAAAAAACAGTCAAATGTACCCCACTGTGGAAATGGCTACTCACCCCAACCAAACCCTAAACCACCCCATAGCGCACGGCTAATTAAACACAAAACAGCTGCTAGACGCCGACAACTCTTACGTGTCCATAGCCGCCGGTTTTGTTTCCGCCCACGTTAGAAAACTCTGCGAACCTCGCCAGCGTACACGTAACTTTGCTCCACGCGTTTTCTTTGTCGCCTACCTCATAAGAGACCCAGCCGGTAAAGCCGGCGGCTTTTTTGTTTCGCATAAACACTAGCCGCGTATGCAACTCGTATCTGCTGACGCCCACGGTTTTGCCCAGCCAATCCTTGTAGGCAACATACTCCTCTTTGCTGAAGCGGCGGCCGTCGCTGAATTGGTTCCAGCACCGCATCAAACTGCAGAACACTTTGGCAGGGTCGGGAAACATCCAGTGGTAGCAGCTGTTGAGGTTCGCCAGGTACGTAGGCGTCTTAAAATCAAGCGTCAATCCATCAATCGGCTGAGCGTCCCGCTCCAAATCCGCGTAGCTCTTGCAGTTTATGTTCATCGAAGCAATCTGGAAGGGCGTGTCAAAAACTAAAGCGCTGTTCTGCTTTTGAAAGAAACTCAGCAGATACGCCGAGTACTCGTCTCGCAAAAACCTAAAACTCACACTACACGGGTACTGCGGATCCAAAACGTAACCCTCATCCGTCCGCCGGCTACTCTTAAACCGCAGAGGCGTCACACTATACGGCTTAGACACGTTCAACTCATGCAGTAAACCCGACGCTGCAGGATCAACCTGCCGAATAAAATGCAAAAGCAAACCACGCGCCACATGCCCCGTAAAAAACGGCATCACTACAGGCTTTTCAGCATACATCTCCAAACTGACTTCAACAGGCACTCAACATCAACTCCCACAAACCTGGGATTCCCCACCAACACACACAGAGACCAAACACCCACAGTATGTAGGCATGAGAAGTTAAAACTTTCCAAAAACCCACAACACAAAAACAAACAGAAGAAAAAAAAAACAGCGCATTTCCAACTTTGTTGTTCTTCTTCTAACACCCTTCTGCGGCTCCGACGACAAGGCACCCTGCAAACGGCGG
This sequence comes from Bathyarchaeia archaeon, assembly GCA_050410875.1. GTDB lineage: Archaea > Thermoproteota > Bathyarchaeia > Bathyarchaeales > Bathycorpusculaceae > JADGNF01. The sequence continues at coordinate 6,414 of JBNVCD010000027.1, forward strand.
CTACATAAAACGTTGGCACGCAGCGTTTAGAAGAGGCTTCACCGCCCCCGCCAAAATTAAGCTTTGAGCTGATGCCTGCCACTGCAACCGTTTAACCCTGCTATGGCGCGGGCTCTACTCAAAGAGGGGTTTCTTTCTAAGCGTAACCAAAAAGAGCTTTCTTGGAAGTTCACCCTCCTCAAACTCTTCTATGCCCAATATTTCGTAGCCTTTTGCAAGCTGCAAAACTTTTTCCCGGCTAAAAAAGTGAACAACAAACCCGCCGTTCTCATACAGGTCCTCTCCACAGTGAAAACCCCGCCCATAATGCGGGTCACCCGTATGCCTAACCGTGTAAACGCTCAACCCACCAGGCTTTAACACACGCCACACCTCGCGAAACAACGCTTCAAGCTCGCGGCTGCAAAGCGCCATACAGTAAAGCATATGACAATAGCAAACGTCAAAGGAACCATCAGCAAAAGGCAACGCCTCTCGAACGTCATGACAAACCGCCTCAAACGAACCCGCAAACTTTACACGCCGCGCCCTCTGAACCATCGCCTCAACAGCTTTTTCACTGTAATCTAAAGCCACAACCCCAAAACCTTCTCCAGCAAAAAAGAAAGCATCCCGCCCCTGCCCCGCCCCCAACTCGAGAACCCGCAGCTTACCCTCCGCCTTGAGTAAACCCACCACTTTCCGCGCAGCGTAACTGGGCGCTTCACCAAAAAAGTCAGAGTCCCCAGCATACACCCTACTCCAATGCTGCCGCTGCCCATCTAACACAAGCCTAAACTCACTACACTCACCCACCACGACACCACCACCCTCTTAGGATACACCCACATAATAATAAAAGCTGCACCAACCATTAAATAGCCTCTTACACCCCAAAGTTCAAAGACACACATTTGTTCCTTTGCCCCATCAAGACAAACACGAAAAGGAAGCCACACCCAAAAGAATGGTTAAATTACTCGCTTATAACGCGTGGAAAATAAGGGAAAGGAACGTTATAGGTTATCCTTGAGTTTACGTATCAGATACACTTTGACGGGGTCGTTGATAAAGAGGGTTACAGCAAGGGCGTAACCTAAAATTGTAAGCACTACTACGTAGTTGAGTGAAGCAAGCTCTAGAAATCCGACAAGAGAGATTATAGTTACGAAGAGGATCTCCACTGCAACTGTACCTAACAGGAAAGTGCTCGGCCGTGATTTCCAGAAGTGATTTCGTTCACGGACAATCATGAGGGTCAGGATTCCATGGAAATTCAAGTAAGCAAAACCAAACGTGTAGACTTGTTCCACATTGCCGCTTAAACCAAAATATGATAGGCAGAGAACAGTCAAGACTGCACCTTCGATAGTCATCAGTATACCCATTGTTCCACCTATCGTAAATAACCGTTTTACATTAAACACATCAGGTTTAGCTGAAAAATGAACTTTATCGGTGGAAATCGCCATCGAAACAAAGTCGCCTAAAAACAGCATAAGCACCGTGCTAGCTATGGTAAGCATAAATGAGTGTGAAATAAACAGCATCGCAACTATGTAGCCTACAATATGAAGTTTTCTTGAAACCATCATGAGCGCCCAACTGTAGATTCTCTGGTAAATCGTCCGCCCCGTCTGAACCATAGCTATTATACCTCCAAGCCCTTCAGCAGTTAGAACAGCGCTTGCAGCATCTTTTGCGATATCCGTAGCATTCTTCACCGCGATACCCACTTCTGCCTGAGCAAGCGCCGGCGCATCATTCACTCCATCACCAGTCATGCCCACAACATGCCCACGGTCCTGAAGCGCACGCACCACTGTGAATTTATCCTCAGGATAAATCTCAGCTACACCATCACTTTCCTCAACCACCTCATCTAAAACATCCTTTTGATCCTGAAGTGTTTCAAGCTTTGAAAAGCGGGTAATCTTGTCACCTAAACCTATTTGCCGGGCAATGTTTCTTGCAATTGGAAGCGCATCGCCGGTAAGCAACTTCACAGATATGCCCAATTTACGAGCTTGATCCACTGTGCGCTGTGCATCGTCTCTGATTCTATCAGCGATTCCCGCAAGACCGACAAACTGCATGCCGTCAGCTTCATTACCTTTCGCAACAGCTATCACTCTTAGGCCTTTCTCAGAAAGCTCCTCTGCAAGTCTAAGCATACTTTTAGCTTCCTCCTCAGGGATTTTGCAGACAGTACATATTGCATCAAACGAACCTTTTCCCACAAAGAAGGTAACACCATTTTTCCGAATTTTAGCCTCAGTCATTCTCGTTTTGGGGTCAAAGGGCACAAATTCCAGCTGCAGATAAGAATTCAAAGCAACGTGTTTTGCTGCGGCAGCAGCCAAAAAAGCTGTATCTATTGGATCCTGGTTAGCTTCATTTGAAGCAAGCGCCCCGTAGAGAAGAACATCTACTTCGCTATACCCGTTGAGAGGTATTGCTTCTTCAACAAAAAGTTTGTTCATGGTGATTGTGCCTGTTTTGTCAGCGCATAACACATCCATGGTTGCTGCATCCTCAGTCGCGCTCAGTCTAGTTACTAAAACCCCCTGTTTTGCAAGTACTGATGACGCAAGTGCCATGTTTATGGTAAACATTGTCGGCATTGCTACAGGAACAGAAGCAACAAGCAATACACCAGCAAGAGGCAAAAGCATCTCCAGATCAAAACCTGTTAAAGCAGCATACACAAAGACAACTACAAGGGCAGCAACAACTATTATAGCAAGACGACGTGCAACTCTTACCGTAACTGCTTCCATGTGAAGCTTCGGCTTTGCCAACTCCAATAACGAAACCGTTTTTCCAAAATACGTTTTTGCACCTGTAGAGACAACAACCCCTGTAGCTTCACCCCGCTTTACTGACGAACCAGAATAGGCTATTTCACCTGCGGGCCTTTCAACCATTACTGATTCTCCTGTGAGGACTGCTTGGTCAACACCTATAGAGCCCTCAAGGATTTTTACATCAGCAGGCAACAAATCACCCGCCCTGATTCTGACAACATCGCCGGGAACAAGTTCCCGCGCCGGGACAATTGACCACACACCATCCCGCTTTACTCGGCTCTGAATACGCAATTTCTGTTTCAGGCTAGCCATCGCTGCGCGAGCTCTGTTCTCTCGCCATAGAGACATCGCCGCATTGAAAACAAGGAGAGCAACAATCACAAGCGCATGCAAATACTTGCCCAACACCAATGTGACGATTACGGTGGCTTCAAGCATCCAAGGTATTATACCCCAAAAACGCTTTCCAAGCCTAACGAAAAAACTGACTTTTTTCTCGGCAATTTCATTGTAACCATATTTTGCCAGTCGCTCTTGAACCTCTCGTGTACTCAATCCTGTCTCCAAATTTGTTTCAAAATCTGCTGAAACACCATTGTTTTCCATAATTTTTCACCTAACAACTCTCAAGAAAATGAAAAAGGTCTTTGAGTGCGCTAAACTCCTCAACTGTGACATTCAGAAGCCTCCCGCCAAGACCCCATAGAGTAAGCCAGAGAACACCGAGGCAAAAAAAGCCAGAAAGCCGTAGGTAATTACTATTTTCCACCCCACTATCCGCGAAGTTGACAACATATTAGGTATGTCATAAGGTTGACCCATTAACCACGCGATTGTAGCAGCAGGCGCCATCCCCAAATTCACAAGAGCCTTCCCCAAGGCTACCTCAATCAAAGTTGGCGTGTACAAAGGACCAGCCAAAAATGCTGCGTATACCACTCCTGTTGGTCCAGTTAAATACGTTTCCACCACTTCAGCAGGAAAGAAGGCTTGAACATAACTTACAACAACAAGGCCTGCAGCAAATGCAGGCATTATTCGCTTTGCAAGGTAGCCACCGAACTTAAGTGCGCTCCATAACCTCTCATCCAGAGTTTCTTTAACGAGATCCACTGAAGCAGTCTGTATTTGATTTTTTTGAAACTTTTCTTCAAATTTCTTTGACCAAGGCGCTTTCGAAACCAAAACTCCAATGACAACTGCACTTACTCCCGCCGCAATTATGTCTGCCACAGCTATTTGCCACCCAAGCACCTGGATAGTTACAATGTCTGCAAGGAGATTATTTGCAGGAGCCGCCAAAAGAAAAGTCAAAGCTGGACCAACGCCGCCCCCAGCGTAGATTAACCCTGAGAAGAGCGGCACCATTGTGCATGAGCAAACGCAGAAAAGCGGAGCAATCAACATGGCAATCACGTATGCAACAGGTTTTCTGCTGCTCATGTATTTCATCATGAAAGTCTTAGGTATAAACTCGGCGAATAAGCCTGAAACAACAAACGCAAAACCAAGGCAGACCCACCCGTGCTGGGCGTAATCCCACATGTAGACTAGCGGTATCTGCCACAGCGGGAGACCCTGCAGGTCTTCAGCAGTGGAGGTTGGCGTTAAGCTATAAGCACCTAATATCGCCCGCAGCATCATTATTATAAAGAATAGTATGAATGAAACCAAGAGGATTGTTTTGATTACCCGTTTTTTATCCACTTACACCACAACCCTATGGACTTCCAGAAAGCGCCCACAGTAACATACCACAAAAATTTCGAAACACGACTTAGCTTCAACAGGAAGCCTACTCTTTGCCTTCTTTTGTTAAATGCTCTAGTCCATCTGTTGCAGCCGCAAAAATCGTGGACGCCAACGCAAAGCGGGCGGCTATCAATGCTTCACCAATTTCTTCTTTGCTTACTCCTTCACGTTTAGCGATTTTTATGAAAGTTTCTGTACACAGGTCGCAGGAAGACGACGCGGCAACCGCTATCATGATTAAGTGCTTGTATTTGGCGGGTATGTGCGGCAGGTCAAAGACAAACTTGCGTTCTTGAGCCTGCTTCGGAATCCATTCAGGGAGAACTTTGGACATAAGAACCATGGGACGCGGTTCTTCCCCAAGATTTTTAGCCATCAACTGCAAAATCTGTTCAACAGTAGGTTTCTGTTCACTCATACAAGTTCACCTTTTAACTTGTGCTGCTTGCACGCAGTAACCTTTCAATAACGCTGGCGTCGGGGACTTTGCCCATTATTTTTACCACACCGTTTATCGCCACCGCGGGGGGAGTTACAACACCATATTTTTCTATGGTCTCTTTTGAGGTTACGTCTAGCTTGGCAACTTCGACGCTTTTTCCTTCACTTTTCAGTTTCTCCGCAGCTTTCATCGCATTTTCTTCAGTTTTCTTGCATCTTGGACAAGGGGGGCTAACCCCTATCACGTCAATTTTTAAGTCCGTTTTCGCTCATGCCCCTTTTAATTCTTTATCAACGCTTTACAATACAATAGCACCATAGATAAATTTAAATCTTGCTATATACTTATTTGATCATAATCCTGCAAAATAATCGAAAACAACAAACCACCCCGCAATAAAAAAGCACACAAAAAACAAAAACAGGAGAATTTGGAAGTGGAAAACAAACTTAGCCAAAAACTGGAGAAACTTTTGGGTTTAGAAGCACCCCCAATAGCCATAAAAATCGTAAAAACAGAAGAAAGTTTACCAAACATAAAAGAGCCACCTCAAAGAAGCCGTTACTGCCAGCTTTTAATGCTAGCCAGAAAAGGGCAAACTCTAATGTTAACCGCCGAAAAAACAGCTTGCCCAGCAGCTAAAGCCGCACTAGGGTTTGGGCCTTTACCTGAGAAAATTTTAACCGGAGAAATGCTCTGCACGCTTGGACTGTTTAGAAGCAAAGAAGCAGCAGCAAAAACCATGAGGATGATACCTAGAATAGAACTTGGATCAACAAAGGCCGTTGTCGCTGGACCACTAAAAGACTTCCCAACAGAGCCAGATGTTATCGTTGTTG
>JBNVCD010000028.1:0-12044 GCA_050410875.1 Bathyarchaeia archaeon
AACTTGGAGATTTTGGAGACGACCTCCCATGGCACAATGTTGCTGTGGTGCTCCATTAACGAAAGCACCACTTCGTCGCCTTGTTTTAGGTTGTGAAGACCCCACGAGTACGCGATTAAGTTTATGGCTTCGGTTGCGCCTCTAACAAAAACTATTTCAGAAGAATCTTGAGCGTTGATGAAGTGGGCAACTTTTTCCCTTGCGTCCTCATACATCTCCGTGGCTTCTTGTGACAGCGTGTGTACTGCACGGTGAATGTTGCCGTTGTGACGTTCGTAGAAGGCTTTTTCAGCGTCGATTACTTGTTTGGGCTTCTGAGTGGTTGCAGCGTTGTCGAAGTAGATGAGGTTGTGGCCGTTTATTTGCCGCTTTAAGATAGGGAAGTCTTCGCGGATCTTGTGTACGTCAAGAATTATTTTTCTTCCTCCGCCTTTAGCCGCTTGGATAGTCGCCTTGCCAACTCTTCTTCTTCCAGCGCCTGCTTTTCTTCAAACGTGTGGTCTTTTGGCAGCCACGCGGGTGCTGCTCCCTTTTTTTCGTAGAAGAGGCGTATGGCACGTTTCAAAGCGCCTACGGCGAGAACGCCGCAGTGGAATTTTATGCTGGGTAAACCGCCGACTTCCTCGGTTACTTTTTTCCAGGTTATGTCTTCCCAGGCGCTCTTTAAAGTTAGGCCTTTTATCATTTCGGTGACGATGCTGGAAGTAGCAATGTTGGCGGCGCAACCGTAGCTTTCGAAGGTTGCTTTTTCTATAATTTCTTGGTCACTGATTTTGAGGTAAAAAGTCACCATGTCGCCGCAAGCGGGGTTTCCAGCTACTGCGGTGACGGTGGCGTCTTCCATTTTCCCGAGGTTTTTTGGATTTCTGAATAAGTCGAGAACTTTGGGGTTATAAGGTAGGGGTGTTCTGGACATGACTAATCGACTCCTGTTGAGCCCACTATTTTCCTTATACGCTCCACAGCCGTGGGAAGCACATCTAAGACGTGGGCGATGTCTTCTTGTGTATGGTAAGGTGTGACCTTCATGAGTATGCTACCGTGAGCTTCGCTGTACCTGCGGCCTATGGCGATGAGCACGTGGCTGGGTTGGAGCAGTCTTCGGCTGCATGCGCTGCCGCTGGAAACGTATACTCCGGATAGGCTCAGCTCAATTGTTAAAGCTTCACCTTCACATCGTAGAAAACTTATGTTAGCGTTGTCTGGTGCCCTTTTGTCGCCTTTTGGACCATTAAATTTGACGTCGCTTATTTTAGCGAATATGCCGTCCACGAGTTTGTCGCGCATGCTGCGCATGTGGCTAACGTTAGCTTCAAAATTGTCAAATGCCAGTTCGGATGCTTTTGTGAAGCCTACGATTAGAGGCGTGTTTTCTATGCCGGGCCAAAGTTTTTGTGTGCCAATTTGCCCCTCCAAAATTTTTTCTATGTTTACACCTTCCCTAACGTATAGGGCGCCTACGCCGCGGGGGCCTGAGATTTTGTAGCTACTTATAGTTGCCAAGTCGACTCTGAGGTTTTGCACGTTAAAGGGGACTCTACCATAAGCGTCAGAGGCGTCTGTGTGGAAAAGAGCTGACGGATTTTTGTCTTTGACGATGTCGACGATTTCTTTGAGGGGTTGGATGGCGCCGATTTCGTTGTTGACTAAAGCTACGCTTACGAGGGCGGTTTCTTTGTCTACTGCTTCTTTAAGTTTTTCTAGGTCAACTATGCCTTCAGAGTCCACTGGAACCTTAGTTGTTGTGTAGCCGTACCTTTTCATTAGGTCGGTGGCAACATTCATGATGCTGAGGGGTTCGATTTCGCTTATGACAATTTTTTTCCCTTTATCTCTTGCAGCCAATGCTGCGCCCACCAAGGCTAGATTGTTTGCTTCTGTCTCGCCCGGGGTAAAGGTTACTTCTTCAAGGAGTTTTGCACCGATGAAGGTGCTGATTTTTTGGCTTGACTCCATTACTGCGGTGAAAGCTTCCCAGCCGGGTTTATGTGTGAGTGAAGGGTTGCCGTAGGCTTTTTTGTTGTAGTAGGGCAACATTGCGTCGAGCACTTGGGTGGGAACTACGCTGGAGTTTTCGTTGTCCAAGTAAACTTCGTGTTTTATGTTTTCGTGTAGTTTGAGGAGTTCTCTGACGTTTTCGACCATTTGACCACGTCCTGTTTAAGGAAATAATAACAGGCTTATATGTTAATATGGAGGATTAACTAAAAAACCTTAGCTGCCAAAAGATCTGTGGAGACATTAACACTATAAAGCTGTGCGCGCCATATTTTCGCTGTAAAGCAACAGTTTGGAGCATTAAAGTGAAAGTCACAGAGCTTGCGGTTCCGCAACAAGTTAAAGATTTGATTCTGCAAAGTGGAATTACAGAGTTGTATCCCCCACAAGAAGAAGCAGTACAAGCGGGAGCGCTTGAAGGAAAAAACTTGGTTTTGGCAAGTCCGACGGCGTCGGGAAAAACTTTGGTGGCTGAGCTCTGCTGCCTTAAACACGTGTTGGAAAAGGGGGGAAAAGCCATTTATCTTGCGCCTCTGAAGGCTTTGGCAAACGAAAAGTTTGATGACTTCAAAAAATACGGCGGTCTCAAAAAAGCCGATGGCGGCAACGTCAGCGTAGGCATAAGCACAGGGGATTACGACAGCAGCGACCCTTGGCTGGAAGAGCATGATATAGTCATAACAACAAATGAGAAGGCAGATTCGCTTCTGCGGCACCGCGCCAGATGGATGGACAGTATTTCTCTGGTTGTCGCTGACGAAGTGCATTTACTTAATGATGCAGAGCGTGGTCCAACGCTTGAGGTTGTGTTGGCGAGACTTATGCAGGTTAACCCCTCCATTCAAGTTTTAGCGTTAAGTGCAACGATGGGCAACGTAGATGAAATTGGCAGGTGGCTCAAAGCACAATTTGTTGCAACTGAGTGGCGACCTGTCACACTCAGAGAAGGGGTGCTGCTGTATGATGAGATACAGTTCAAAGACGGCGATTCTAAAAAAATTGTCCGCAAAACAAGCAACGACGCCGTAAATTTGGTTTTGAGTACTGTTAAAACGGGGGGGCAAGCGTTAGTTTTCGCGTCTACCCGCAGGAACGCGGTGGCATTAGCCAAAAAAATCGCGGATCACACCGCTAAAGAACTCTCTAAAGTTGCCAAGAAAACGCTGGAACGTGAAGCTGAAAAAGTTAGGAATGCGGATGAACGAACAAAAATTAGCGATGATTTAGCTGAGCTTGTGCAGCGCGGCGTAGCGTTTCACCATGCAGGTTTAGGTGGAGCGCACCGTAAAATAATTGAAGAGTTGTTTAGGCAGGGCAAAATTAAAGTGTTAACTGCGACGCCGACGCTGGCTTTCGGCATGAACTTGCCTGCGCGTGTTGTCGTAATACAGGATTACCGGCGCTACGAAGTGGGCTACGGATACTACCCCATCAGCGTTTTGGAATACAAGCAGATGGCTGGGAGAGCAGGCAGACCAAAATACGACAAGGTGGGCGAGGCGATTCTTATAGCAAAAACGGCTGATGAAGCCGATTACCTCATGGATAACTTTGTTTTGGCGCGTCCAGAGCGGATATGGTCAAGGCTGGCGGTGGAGAAAATCATGCGGGGACATGTTTTGGCTACTGTTGCCTCAGGGTTCGCCAGCACTGAAAATGGCATCTACGACTTTTTCGGTAAAACGTTCTATGCTTACCAGTACGACGTCAAAGGCATACGGTTTGTTATCTCGAAAATTTTAAAGTACCTCTACGAGGAGCAGATGCTCTACGTGGACGGCGAGAACCTGTGTGCGACCCCTTTCGGTAAACGTGTAAGCGAGCTTTACCTTGACCCTGTATCGGGCGTAGTCATCCGTGACGCGTTAAAGCGTAGACCTGAATGTTTGACTGAGTTTAGCATGCTGCATTTGATAGCGCATACCCCTGATATGGGGCCAGTTATGAGGCCTTATGGGCAGGAAATTGATCAAATGGCCGTTCTTGTAGAGGAATATCGGAGGGAGTTTTTTGTTTCTCCGCCTATGGAGTGGGAAGATCGGGTAGGTTTTGAAGAGTTTCTTGGCGAAGTTAAAACTGCTTTAATTCTGAAGGGGTGGATTGAAGAGAGTAGCGAGGAGGAACTGCTTGAAAGGTACAATGTGCAGCCTGGTGACCTCTACCGCATAATTGAAAACGGCAAGTGGTTGCTGCATGCAACCTGTGAGTTGGCAACGCTTTTACGTGAAAAAGAGTGCGTACAGTTAACTTCTGAATTGGTAGAGAGGGTGTCTAAGGGTATAAAGCGTGAATTGTTACCTCTCGTGAAGCTAGAGGGTATAGGTCGAGTTCGCGGTCGCAAATTGTATAATGCAGGCTACAAAACTGTAGATGACTTAAAACATGTGAAAATGGAGGATTTAATTGCGCTTTTGGGGCCTGTACTAGCTAAAAAAGTGAAAGAGCAGATCGGCGGCTTTGTTAAAAGAGAAACTTGGGAGCAGCTAAACAGAGGGGAAGAGTGGAAGCAGAAGTCGCTGGGAGACTACTAGGCGTCCGCGAAGGTTTCTGCCTGCTTAACAGCGGTGCCTAAATAATTCTTGGGGTTTAAGGCTTCGTCTATTTCTGTTTCGGTTAATTTGCTGCTTACAAATCGGTCAGAGATCAGGATTTCTCGGAAGGGACGTTTTTCCATTTCGCTTTTTAAAGTTAGTTTTCTTAGGAGCTCGTGGGCTTCTTGCCTGTTTACGCCTTTTCGGGTAAGCGCTATCATAACGGCTTCAGACATTGTTCTGCCCTGCGTCAGCTTGCTGTTCTGCAACATACGTTGCTCGTCAACGCGTAAATTAACCATCACGCTGATGAATAAGTGGAGGATGTAATCTGTGAGGATGCACGCCTCTGGGAGAACGAATCTTTCCGTGGAAGACTGGGTTAAGTCACGTTCATGCCAAGTTACCATGTCTTCGAACGCTGGCGTTGTGAGGCTTCTAACGATGCGGGCTAAACCGCATATGCGCTCGCAAATTTCAGGGTTTCGTTTGTGGGGCATTGTTGAGCTGCCAACTTGTTTTTCGGCTTCAAAGGATTCAAAGAGCTCGGCGATTTCAGGCCTTTGGAGCTCGCGGATTTCAGTGGCAAAGTTCTCCAGAGAGGTTGCAACCATGGCGAGGATGCAGACGAGTTCAGCGTAGCGGTCGCGTTGCACAATCTGTGTTGAAATCTCAGCGGCGCGTATGCCCAGCCGCTTCATGACTAAGTCCTGAATTTTAGGGGCGTGCTCGCCTAAGCCTGCTTGGGTTCCAACTGCGCCGCTCATTTTGCCTACGATTACGCGTTGTTGGCACTCGCGGAGTCTTTGAATGTGACGGTTGATTTCGTGTCCCCAAACAGCAAACTTGAAACCTAAGGTTATTGGGAGCGCGTGTTGACCGTGGGTTCTGCCCATCATAACGGTTTCTTTGTACTTGCCTACTTTATTCTGCAAGATGCCTTTTAGGCTGGTTAGGCGCTGCAGGATTAGTTCGACGGCGCTTTTAAGTTGCAGGGCATTTGCCGTATCCACTATATCGTAGCTGGTTGCACCTAAGTGGACGTACGCACCGCTTGAGCCACACTGTTCTGAGAGGGCTCTGACGAGAGCTGCGAGGTCATGTTTTATTTCTTTCTCTATGGCTTTTATGCGTTCCACTTTGACGTATCGTGTGGATGCCACCTCAGCGATTTTAGCTGCGTCTTCGTGGGGTATGTTGCCGACTTCGGCGTGAGCCCAAGCTAACGCAGCTTCAACATCCAGCAATTTTTGGACGCGTGTCTCTTCCTCGAAAACTTTCAGCATTTCCGGGGTGCCATAGCGACCGGTGTCTATTGGTAAGATAGGCAAGGGTTTTTCCTCGTTGAATGATATGCAGCTTAAACATTAATGTTTTACCAAAGCATTTACACTAAACAAAGTAATGGATGCGCAGTTATCTATGAGGTTAACAGTTGCCGTTTTGGATAAAAATGGAGCAGAAGTCTCATCGAAAATAATTGAGGCGCTGGCGAGTTGCGCAGGAGCTTCAGACTTTTGTGTTGCCACCGCTTCTGAGGTTGTAAGGGCAAAAAAAATTGAGGCGCTTGCCCAACGATTAGCGGCGCCTTTGGGTTTGGGTTTTGCCACTTCAAAACGCAGCAGAAAGCCTGAGGTGATGAAAATTGAGGGGAAAACTGCTGTTTTTGAAGGGGCGGTCTACGAGCCTAAACTAGCCTCAGTTTTAGAGGTGGTGGCTAAAAATGTTGGCGGAGACGCCGTTTACGGCGCTAAAGCGTTGATGGAGACTGTTGAGGGCGACTTTGCTTTAATTGTTGCTGAAGCAGACCGGCTAGTGGTTGCTAGAGACCCAGTGGGTGTGGAACCGCTTTACTACGGCGAAAACAGTCAAGTTGCAGCTGTGGCATCGAATCGGAAAGCATTATGGCGGTTAGGCGTCAATTGCCCCAAGTCGTTTCCGCCTGGAAACGTAGCAGTGGTTAACCGTGGGGGATTCACGTTTCAGCCTGTTAAGGTTTTGCGTTATTCTGATCCAGCGTCGATTAATCTGGATGATGCCGCTGTGAAACTGCAGGGGCTTTTGGAAAAATCCGTTCAGTTACGTTTAGGAGGTGTTCGGAAGGTGGCGGTGGCATTTTCTGGGGGTTTAGACAGCAGCGTTGTCGCCTTTTTAGCTAAGAAATGCGGAGTAGAAGTTCAACTTATTCATGTGAGCTTGGAGAATCAGCCTGAAACAGAGGATGCATGGAAAGCTGCAGAGGAACTGGGGTTACCGTTGGAGGTTCATTTGTTTAAAGAAGCTGACGTTGAAAGGGTAGTCCATGAAGTGGTTGGGTTAATTGAAGATGCTGATCCGCTGAAGGCAAGCGTTGGAGTGCCGTTTTATTGGGTTGCGGAAAAGGCGGTTGAGTCGGGTTTTCGCGTTTTGTTAGCTGGTCAGGGCGCAGACGAGCTTTTCGGCGGCTATCAACGTTACGTGAACGAGTATTTGACGGTTGGGGAAGAAAGTGTTAGAAGGGCAATTTACCGTGATGTAACCAGCATTCATGAAAACAATATTGAGCGGGATAAGAAAATCTGCGGTTTCCACGGTGTAGAACTGCGTTTGCCTTTTGCGTCGTATCCCATTGCAGAGTTCGCCTTAAGTTTGCCTACAGAGTTAAAATTTGAGAAAAAGCAGGATTGCCCGCGTAAAATTGTACTGCGGAAAGCTGCTCAACTTATGGGGCTTTCAGAGACTATTGTGTGGAAACCTAAGAAGGCAGTTCAGTACGGCACAGGCGTCAGCAACGCACTTAAAAAAATTGCCAAAAAGGAAAAAGTAACCTTGGTTGAGTATATTGAAAAAATTTTTCTTGCAAGGTAACAGGTGATAAAGAAAGAAAGATGGTTTAGCGGTGTTACTTACAGCTGCTTGAGGGGGTAAGCGGGCGCGGATTTTAGGTGTTTACTCGATTACTTGGATGGCGCCTTGTGGGCATTGTGACTCACATGCACGGCAAACTAGGCAGTCTTCGACTTTGACTGGGACAGATTTGCCGTTTTTTATTTCGTAAACGCCTACTGGGCAGGTGTTGACGCAGGTTTCGCATCCATTGCACTTGTCATCAACTACAATTTTTACCATTTTATATACCTCTGTTGGTTTCTATCAAGAGTTGAAAAGGAAAATAAAAGTGTTTAGGTTTAATTACTTGGTTTCTCAATGGAGTCTTAGCAGAAGTCCGTTTATTGTTGCTTCGGTTTTAGTTTTTCTGCGCTCGAGTTCTTCAAGTTGTCTTCTGTAGTCTTCTAATGAGAGTTCACCTATGTCTTGTCTTGTTTGGAGTGCTTTGATTAGTTTTTCGACCTCGGCGAGTTCAATTTCGGCAGCTTCAAGTTGCCGGTTTATTTCGGCGTAGTTGCCTGTGGTGTTTCGTATGTGCTCTCTGATGTTATTTATTGTTTGGTTAAGGTTGCTGAGGCGTAGTTCTAGTTTTTTGCGTTTAGCCTTGTATTTTTGTCTGGGGAGTCTTCCACGTTGAGCTTTGTCGTCTAAAGCGGCAATTTCGGCTTTTACACGGTTCTTTTCTTCGTAGGCATCGGTGAAAGCCTTGATTTGTTCACGTGTGACTGAAACTTCACGTGCAAACGTAGAGGGCACGGTTTTGGTTACGGGAGCAGCTGTTGTTTTGGGCGATGCCGGGACTGCGGTGGGGGTTTTAATGGAGACTTTTCTTGAGCGCTTGTAGATTGCTATTAGTACGCTGCCTGCTATTGCGAGAGCCCACATCCAAACGCTAGGGCGGAAGGATATCCAAAGTGGGTTGTAAGTGAAAGTTACTTGGGTGACGTCTTCGGCGGGGATTAAGCTGTCTACGTAGCTGATTCCTTCTCTGTTGATGGTTAAACTTTCTTGGAAGACGTTGCGAGTAAGATCAGTGGAGGAGTCGACGTTGGCAAGTTTAGGGTTTACTATTTGCGCGCCCTCTGGGGGCACCACTGTGACTGAGGCTTTTTCAACGTAATAGTCAAGGTAAGGGAAGAGGTCCAGATTTAAAAGGAACTGGCCTGTTTGCTGGGTGACGCTGGGAAGTTTGTATTCAAGGGTTACAACTGCGGATTCGCCTGTGTTGATTGGCAGGATGAAGCTGACGTTTGCGGCGCGTGCAACGTTGCTGTCTTGGATTTCCACTGTGAGGGTTCTGCCAAGTTGGTCTCTGCCCACGACGTTTTTTGCGTCAAAGGAGAGGTTAAGTTTGAAGGAGGTTATGCTGCTGCTTGCAGTGTTGATTATCTTGTAGGTGTCAACGCATGATACCTCGCCTGAAGGTGTGATGCTAAGTTGCCTGTTTAGGGTGGGGATGGCGACTTTTTGGATGTAGCCGTAGGCGCTGGAGAAAGTGGCGGTTGCGGACATTAGTGTGTAGGCGGGCAAGTTGCTTGCAGTGTAGGTGGTGGTGTTGGTTGCGCCGTCTGGTTTTTCGATTTTTACGTTAACTGCGCCAAAGGGTAGGTCAAGTGTGGTTGTGACTTGGGTGGCGGTTGCCGTTAAAGTGGGGTATGCTGGGAAATCTAGGCTGAAGCCGTTTACAGTGGGGGTTAGCAGGTTGTTTGTTAAAGTGAAAATTGTGGTGATTGTCCTGGTTGCTTCTTGCGGGATAGTTAGGCTTGCACCGTAGAAAGCGGTTGCGCCTTGTCCTTGCATGCCTAAAACTACGGGAATAGTTTGATTGTTGCTGTCGTGGGCTGTGGCTTTGAGTACTTGCGAGGCGTATTTTGTTGCGAAGCCCACTTGGAGGGCGCTGGGTGCTTGACCTGTAATTTGGATTGTATCGGTTATAACCAGATGACCTGAGTAGAGGACTTCTATTTTGTGGTCCACTTGGTTTATGGTGTAGGTTGTTTGGGCGTTAGTTGGTTGGATGTTAAATGTGAGGGGTAAAAATATAGCCAGTGAAAGAAGGATCAGGGCGGAGACTACGTTGTTTTTCTTCATTGGGAGTCCTCTGGATGTTGGGTTTCTTTATGTGTTAATGTGAGCTTGTTTATTTACTTTTAGAATATTTTGTGGTTTAGCGGGTATATGTTGGTTGCTTAGTTTTAGAATAGCTTCACACTGTAAGGTTCACTATACGTAGCGTTTATTTTCGCCGTGTAAGCTGCAGGGTTTTTTCTGCGGTAGCTACGTTTTCGAGGAGGTCATCTATTGTGGATAGTAAAGTGGTGATTTTGCCGTCAAGTTTTATGGTGGTTATGACGTTGCAGTTGATGGTTGTTGTTTCCACTTTGAGGTGAGGCGGCGCTGCTGCGTTGTCGGGTGCAACTGCTTGTGCGATGGCGCGGGCGGTTTTTGCGTCAGCGTATTTGAGGGTTAGGGTTGCTTCCAATTTTTTCGCCTCTCAACTGTTTTCCAACCAACTCGTTTACGTGGTGCACGAAAGCTTCAGCTTTGTCTAGTGGTGCTTGGGCGCCTGCGGCTATGTTGTGTCCTCCGCCTTTGCCGTTGACTTGTTGTGAAGCAACCTGCATAACTTCGCCTAGGTTTACGCCTTTATTGACGCCTACGTAGGTGGTTCGGGCTGAAAATTTGGCTACGCCTTCGCCTGTAACTTGGGCGTACGCTATGAGGGGTTTATCGACTTTTGGCAGGTTCGAAACTATGATGGAGGAGAGTGTGCCTATGATTTTTTCGTTCACGAAGTTTTCGCCGTTGATAACGTAGATGTTTTCCAGTTCTCTGAGGCGTTCAGGTTTCTCCATGACCCATAGGAGGTACTTGTTTATGTCTTTGCGGTAGTCTTCGAGAACTTTGTTGGCTTCTTCTAGGGCTGCGCCGCGTTCGCCCATGCAGAGGGCTATGCCTAGGCTGGGTCGGTTTAAGCGTCCTGTAGAGTTTAAGACAACTGCGAACTCGCGGCCGTCTCTAAGTGAGGTTCCTGGTTCCTCGTTGTTTAGAATGTAGTTGTAGCCTATCAGGTTGGTTACTTCGTAGTGTAACCCTTTTGAGAGGAGGTATTCGGCTAAAGCGGAGCAAAGGCGTTTTTTTTCTTCTTCTGTGAGGTCGCGTAGGGCGCGCCATTTGTCGCCGTTTTTTAGGGGTATATCTAAGCTGGAGAGGAACGCTAAGCTTTTGTCTTCTTCACCGCTAAGGCCAGGCAAAAAGGGGTTAGTAGTAGAAGCTAAAGTTCTGTGTATGGGTCGGGTTTCTCTTCCGAAGAAGGTTAAGTCTTTTTCTACGGTGACAAGTTTTGTGTTCACGGCGTCTTCCACGATTAGCTCGTTGAGGCCGCTGAGTTTGCGCTGGTCGTATCTGTCTTGCATGTCGCCTAACGCTCCGACCAGAGCTATTGGGGATAAATCCGTGTTTTTTGGGTTCATGGCGCGTGCAGTGAAGTAAGCTACGCCTGAACCGCTGATGTCGGTTGCTCCGTCGATGCCATAGCTGTGTGGGTTGACTTGGGTGAAATTTGGGTTCTGTGTGGCTCCTGTGACTTGGTGGTGGTCTAGGATTACGATTTTCACGTTTGGGATTTTTTGGTTGAGTAAATCTAAATAGCCGCTGCCAAAGTCTGTGAGTATGACTAGCTCGGGCTTGTCTGTGATGATTTCGCTGATTATTTTTTCGTCGACCCACTGTGTGATTCTTATTCGGAACCTTGCGTCAAGCCTGAAAAGTGCTTTGCCGATTATGCCTGCTGCGGAGATGCCGTCGGCGTCTAAATGGGAGAAAACATGGATGAAACCGTCTTTTTCAGCTGTTTCCCGTATAACCTGCGCAGCTTTGTTTGCTGAAGTTAGAAAAACGTCAACTTGGTTTTTATCTACCGTCATGGCTGACACGCTGTTTGAGTTAAAAGTTATGGCGGCGTCAGCAATATGTTTTGGGTACCGCCTAAAAAACGCGTGAAGAGAAGTTTAGGTTATGGATGCGATTTTTGGTTCGTATTTCCAGTTACTCTGCAGAACGCCTTTTCGCTTGTAGTATCTGGAGAGTTTGTGTATTTTTGCTTCGAGGTTTTGCATGTTGCGTTTGTTGTGTTGGTCTTTTTTGTATTTTTCTAAGTGGACAGCCATGCCTTGGGCTTTCTTCACCAAGTTTGCGAGGTCTTCAGGCATCGTGGGGGCTAGTCCTGCTGCTTTGAGGGTGGCGCTTATGCTTTTGCCTGTGATGGGCTTAACCAGCGGGATGGCGTATTGGTCTCTGAGTATGGTGCCTATGGCGCTTAGGGAGTGCCCTTCCTTGGCGAGTTTGATTATGAATGCTTCGACTTCTTCAGGTTCGTATTTGCACCATGCTGGAGGGCGCCTGCTAACTGGCCGGATTGAATGGGATTTCCCTTTTTCCTTTTTTGGCATCTGTACACCTTGATTATGCACTTATCCCCACGGTACACGAATATTTAAAAATAGCGTCTGCAAGTGGGCGAAAGCTGTCTATCAGCTTTGAGTTTGCTGTTTTAAAGGAAATTGTGTTTTGAAAGAACACAGCTGAGTTAGGCAAGTTAAAAAAAGAAAGGAAGGGTTGTGTTGGTTTATTTGCGTTTGCGCAGGA
>JBNVCD010000029.1:0-3406 GCA_050410875.1 Bathyarchaeia archaeon
TGCTTTCTCACTGAGCAAGGTGATGCAACTTTCTTCCTCTTTCCCTTTTTTGAGCACCATGCACACTTTTAGTGGATCAGCAGCTTTTGTTTTAGAACCTATGACAGTTTAGTTTTGGATGGCGGTACACAATTCTACTTTATGACTTCAATTGTGATGTAGCTTTGGGTGTCTTCGATGCCGTCTACGGCGTAGAGTTTTTTGAGGGTTTCATCCATGTTTTCGCGTTCAACCATTATGAGGGCGTCTATGTCGCCTGCTACGCGGAAGGCGCGGGCGCCTGCGATTTCTTTGATTCGCTCGTAGACTTGGATGCGTTTTATAGGGGAAATTTTGAGGAGTATAAAGGCGGGTGTCGTGGATACGCCGAGTGCGTTGAGGCCTTTTTCGGTTACGTCTATGAAGCCTCGGCCTGTTCGGATGTAGCCTGTGGCTTTTAGTTTGCGGAGGTGAACGTTGAGGGCTTGGCGGCTTATGCCTAATTGTTTGGAGAGTTCGTCTTGTTTTACACGTAGGGTGTAGGTGTTTGTTGATTTTCCTCGGTCGTAGAGCATCCTGAGGAGTTGAACTGAACGTTTGGTGAGGGGTTCCACATGTACCATCTTCGAAGCGTAATATGTTAAACAAAAGGTTTACAATTGACCACTATTTAAGATTTAAGGGTGCTTGTCTGTTTGTTTCTGGGGAGCTACACCTTCACGGAAAAATTTTAAACTGAAGATTCTGTTTGCTGTGAACTACTTGCACACGTCGAAGGCGTAATCTGTTGGCAGGGTTACAGGAAGGTTACGAAGTTTTCTCAACGAATATTTTTCTGGTAAGAAGATTTCTGTTTTTTAGGTGAAAACTGAATGTTCTGTTCTAAAGTGGCCAATCAAAAGGTTTATTGAGAACAGTGAAATTTAAAGTGTACTCGTTTAGCGAACATTTAAAGAAAGTCTTTATGTTCACGGTAAAGGGAAATGCATGACTTTGAAACCATTTGAGCAGCGGAACGGTACTCTTGTGTTGCCTGGTGAGCGTTTAGGCGTTATTGAAGAGTTTATTCCTGATTCAGGTACTTACGTGAAAGACGGCGTTATTTACGCTAAAATCATAGGCAGAGCACTTATGGATATGCTTAGCCGCCGTGTTTCAGTGTATCCGGTTAGTGAAGGCGCTGTGGTTCCCAAGGTTGGGACAATTGTTGTGGGGCAGGTGGGTAATGCGCAATCTGACAATGTGCTGGTTCGCATCTTTGAAGTTGGCAGCAAAAAGAGGATGACGGGTGTTTTCGGCGGGATTTTGCATGTTTCTGATGTTTCAGACAGGTACGTTGACTCCATAAACGACGCGTGTAAGCCAGGTGACATTATACGGGCGAAGGTTATAAGTGGGAAAAACCAGATTTATCATCTTTCAACGGCGGATAAAAATTTGGGTGTGATTTATGCTTTCTGCTCGCGGTGCAGCAATGTTCTGGAGCAGAGGCGCCATGAGATGGTCTGTTCAAAGTGTGGTAATATAGAGAAACGTAAAACTGCATTTGATTATGGAAAGGAGGTTCTGTAAATGAAAGTTAAGGTTCTAAAGAAGGCGCCTGGCGAGCTTAAAATAGAAGTTGAAGGTGCAGGGCATGGACTTTGCAATCTGCTGCAGAAGAAGCTTTTAGAAGACGAAAACGTTGATCAAGCAGGCTACGATGTACCGCACCCCTTGGCTTCCAACCCCGTGATTTATCTTCGAATGAAAGGTTCAGCGAAACCTGAAGCGGCGCTGCTTGAAGCTGCTAAGAAAGCACGGGAAGAAAACGAGGAGTTCGGTAAAGCCTTAAAGCTGGCCCTTAAAGGGTAAATTTTTTTCATTTTAAAGTGTAGCGGCGGAAGGGTCAAACTTTTTTTACGGTGTAAGTCTTACTCTGTCTCTTGGGTAGAGTGAAACTTCCCGTATGGTTTTTTTGCCTGTTAGAACCATGGTGAGTCTTTCCAGCCCTATTGCCCAGCCAGCGTGTGGCGGCATGCCGTAGTCAAACGCTTGCAGGTGGTACTTGAACGAGTTTGGGTTTAGCCCTTTTTCTTTCATTCTTTCTATTAGGAGGTTTTTGTCGGCGATGCGGGTTCCGCCTGAGACTAGTTCAATCCAGCGCCACATGAGGTCGAAGCCTTCGCAGAGTTGGGGTTTATCGCTGCGGGGTTTAATGTAGAAGGCTTTTGCTTGCGTTGGCCAGTCGGTTATGAAGTAGTAGCTGCGTTCTTTTCCTAAGGCGCGGAATGCGGGTGTGGGTATGTCTTCGCCCCAGGGGATGTTTATGTCCTGTTTTGCTAGGTCGGAGAGGACTTCGTCGTAGGTGACTCGTTTGAAGGGTAACTCTGGCACTTTTATCTTGTAGTTTAAGGTAGCCAGTTCTTTGGTGCATTTCTCTTTGACGGTTTTGCAGGTGTGTTGTATGACTTGCTCGAGGAGTTGCATGACGTCTTCCGCGTCGGCGAAGGCTTCTTCGATGTCTACACTGACGAATTCGCTCAGATGCCTGCGGGTGCGGGATAATTCGGCTCTGAAAAAGGGGCCAACTTCGAAGACTTTCTCTAGACTCATTGTTAACTGTTCTTTGTAGAGTTGGGGGCTTTGCGCTAGGAAAGCTTTCTGTCCGAAATAGTCGACGGGGAAGAGTTCTGCGCCGCCTTCGGTTGCTGAGGCAATTATTCTTGGGGTGTGAACTTCCAAGAAGCCTTTTTCGAAGAGGAATTCTCTTATCGCAGCCAAAGCGTGGTGCTGGATTTTGAAGGCTGCGGCGTTTTGTTCTTGGCATAGGTCTAGTGCTCTTGCGTCTAAGCGGACTTCGATGTTTGCGGGAGTTTTGCCGGTGATGTCTATGGGTAACTGTTCAGAGGCGGTGTTGAAGATTTTGATTTCTTTTGGCAGAACTTCGACGCCTCTGGGGGTCATGGTGGTTTTTTTCACGGTGCCTTTTACGCCTATGCTGAACCTTTTTTGCAGAGCTTCGGATTTGGAGAGAACTTCGGGGGAGACTTTTTTCTTGGGTATTGTGACCTGTATGGTTCCTTCGCGGTCTTGCAGGATTATGAAGCGTATGCCGCCTAAATCTCGGATTTCTTGAACCCACCCAAACAGGGTGACTTCTTCGCCGTCGTTGAGCGGTGTGATATTTCCGGCATAGCAGGTTCTGACCCACTTGTCTAGAGAATCTAACTTCATCTGCAAGTGCTCCTTTTAGTCGGCAAATTCGACGCGTAGGGTCATTTTTCTTACGGCGTGCGCGATTTCTTTTAAGGCTTTCAAGTCAAAAGGTAGTTGGGAACCGCGTTTTCTGCGCAGGATAACGCGGGTTTCGGTGGTGCCGTCGGGCAGCCAGATGGTGTTTATGGTTAATATGCTAAGGGGCATGAAGAGGTCTTCGAGAAATTTG
>JBNVCD010000029.1:3416-9358 GCA_050410875.1 Bathyarchaeia archaeon
GGTCGTCTACGCCGTTTTCTAAAATTCGAATGGATTTGCCTGTTTCCTCGCTGAGGGCTTTGATGATTTTGCCGCCGTAGCCTAATAGTCGTGGGACGTCTCCGTGGCCTACAATTAGGGCGAGGGTTCTGTTAGCCTCCACGGCCTTGTAGAAGCAGACGTTTTGCAGGGAAGGATATTTCTCTTCAAGCAGAAGGAGTTGGCGGGCGATTTTTAGGTCTAGGTCGCTTATTTCGCCAGTTTTAACTTTGGCTGAACATTTTTGGCATAGCATGCCACTTTTTAGACAGAAACTACAGAGTTCAGTCTTCATTTGAAGTTTCTTCCCGTGAACTTGAAGGGTAAGCGGTTTTGCCGCTTACTGACGGATTTTTAATGTGTGATCGTGATTTCTATGGTGCTGACGTTTGTTTGGCCGTCAGTTTCAGGTTGGGGCACCACTTTGTCGGTCCCTATGTTGATGGCTTTAATTTTTACGTCTGGCAGGAATCGGCGTCTGACAACTTCCACGACGTCTATGGCGTGGCTGATGGCTTTGCCGCGTGCTTTGACGGTGACTTCTTTTGCGCCGCTGTGGAAGAGGGTGATGCATGCTAGGACGTAGTTCATTGCGGGTTTCCTGCCGACTAGAACAGTGTTTGATTCTGCCATCGTGTCGCGCTTCCTTAAGTTGCTGTTTTTATTTGGCGTCTCTATGTGAATTTATCTTGGCATAAATAGCTTGTGGTGTGGTTTTGTTGTTTGTTTTGTGTTATTTTAGGCATGCTAGGTTTTTGGGTTGCTTTGGGTTTTAGGCGTTTTTGTTGGTTTTGCGTTTTAACGGCTACGTTGTTGTTGGCGCAACAATGCCAGGAGGCATTAGTAGACTTTTCGGATAACGTATAAGTCAATAAATATTTCGTGTTTCTCTTTAGTGTGGAAGGCAAACATGTGTGGAATAACGAAGGGCATAGTGAAGACTGCTTCGACTTTGCCGCCTTGTTCTTCAACAAACCGTTGGATAAACGGTGAATGCTCCTCCTGCGTGGAGCTGTTTGCTTTTAACTTGTTGAGGGCAGACCTGCGCGTGGAGGGGTGGTTGTGTAGAGAATACACGGTGGCGCCAACTTCTATGGCTTTTGCCAAAAACCGCCTGTCAGCAGCGTGCCTCTGCACGCCGAAGGGTGGGTTCTCCACTACTGTGTCGAATTTGCCGGCTACAGCGTCTACGTCGCCGATGAGCCAGTTGACGTCGGCGTTTAAATTGGCGTTTTTTGTGTTTTGGATTGCCACGTCTATGGCGGCTTTGTCTATGTCTACGCCGACAACTGATTTTGCGCCTAGGAAGGCGGCGCCTATGCTTAGCCGCCCTGTGCCGCAGCCTAGATCCAGAACTGTTTTGCCGGTGATGTCGCCGAAAGTGTAGGCTGCGATGTAGAGGACTGTTGCGGCGACTGCCTCAGGGGTTGTGTATTGCTCAAGGCTTGCCTTGGGGGATGGGTGGGCTTTGAGTTTGGAGAGGAACCTTTCTAGATCTATTTTTCGAATAAGCCTTTTTTGATTGTGTTCTCCCATGTGGACTCTCCAGAGAGCACTTTGAACTCGTTTATTGTAAGCATTGGCTTTCTGAATTTGGAAGCGTCGTCTACGGATATTCTTGGGCACGCAGTGTTGATGTAGGCTTCCACCGTGGGAAACTCAAGCATCAGTTCAGGCTGGATCTCTCGGAGTGCGAAAACAAGGACGTTTTTGCCCATCTTTTCAAGGGTTTCTTTGATTTTTAACGCTTCGTCTGAACGTTTTTGCCCAGGCTTACTAAAACTCCCACGGTTTTGGCGTTCTCGGCTTGCTGTATGCTTGCCCAGCGCTGTTTTAGGATTTTTTTGGCTTCGTCGTCGACGGCGTACGCTGTGTTGTCGTATGGATCTGCCACTACGGTGGGTTTAGAGGTGGCTAGTGCTACGCCTATGGCGTGGAATTTTCCGCCGCCTAAAAAGAGAAATGCGTCGACGTCGGCGGCTACGGATTTTACGTTGCTAAAGTCGCAGCCCACCACTTGACCTGGATAGTTTAAGCGGCCAGCGTCGCCTACGACTACTATTTTGCCGGCTCGGACTAGGCTTTCTCTGGCGGCGTCTAAGGTTTGGACGTGTTGGATTGTGGTTGCTAACCCGATTTTGCTGTACTTCGCCAGTAGGGGAAGAGCTTGGGTAACCGCTGCCTCAACGTTAACTGTGGATCTTGCTTCGATGTAGAGCGTGGGGGTTTTTTCGTGTTTTAACATTTTAGCGTGTCCAAAATGGAGGATAAGGTCGGCAGCTAACTCTTCAGCTTCTAAAGTTGCAATGTCACATGCTCCGTAACATGGGTCGGCGGAGATCAGCGGCAATGCTCCGGCTTTTTCTACTAATTTGGCTAGTCGGGGAGCTTCAGGTTTTAAGCCTTCAGGTAGCTGGATGAGGACGCGTTTAGCGTTGAGTTTGGCGATTTCTTGTTTTATGCGTTCTTCTTCAAAATCGAAAAGCTTCATGCATTTCGCCTTTTGCTACGCTTGGCTACGTAACTGTTATATGTGGTGGGAAAAGGGGAAAAAGTTTGCCGTTGAAAGCCCATTAAAAGGAGGCTATTCCCATTCCCAGTCGGGAGTAGGTTTCTTTAGTGGTTTGCCAGCTGCTATTGCGGCTTGCTCGGCAAGGCGCTCCAGAATGATTTTTTGTTCAATGGCGGCTACGTTTTGTTTTGTAGCTATGACGGCGTCGTTGTTTACGGATATGCTGTCGATTCCAGCGCGGACAAGGAATTCTGTGAAGTCAGGCAGGTTAGAGGGACCTTCGCCGCATATGGAAACTGTGCAGCCGTTTTCGTGTGCTACTTTGATTAGGTGTGCTATGATTCTTTTTACTGCGGGGTCGCGTTCGTCGAAGTAGCCCATTTGTCCTAGCCGTTCAGAGTCGCGGTCGATCATGAGGATGCCTTGCGTCATATCGTTTGAGCCTATGCTGAAGCCGTCGACGAGTTTGCTGAATTCGTCTGCCATAATTACTATGCTGGGCGTTTCTGCCATGAACCAGATTTTGAAGTCGCGGCTGCGTTCTAGGCCTTCTTCCTTCATGATTTCAAGCACTTTCTTGGCTTCCCAGAGCGTGCGTATCATAGGCAGCATGACCCAGACGTTTTTGAGGCCCCATTCTGTGCGGCATTTCTTTATGGCGCGGCATTCAAGTCTGAAGGCGTCTATGTACCATTTGCTTATGTAGCGGCTGCAGCCTCTCCAGCCCAGCATGGGGTTTTCTTCGACGATTTCGTATTTTTCTCCGCCTTTCAGGTTGCGGTACTCGTTGGTTTTGAAGTCGCTGAACCTCACAACTACCGGTCTAGGCTGAATGGCGCGGGCTACTGTGGCTACGCCTTCAGCGAATTTGTCTATGAGTTTTTGGCTTTGGCCTGTCTCCAACAGGTAAAGTGGGTGTTCACCGATGTAGTCGGCGAAAATGAATTCGGTGCGCATCAAGCCGATGCCTTGGAAAGGCAAGTTCTTGTATTGCTCGATCATGTCGGGGATGGCGAGGTTCATGTAAATTTTTGTGGCTGTCACAGGGGCAGCTTCGGCCTGCATAACCACTGCGCCTGCGGCTTGAGCGTTGGCTGCGGGTTGGGCAGCTTGGGCTAAGATGCCTTCGTAGACTACGCCGTTTCTGGAGTCAACGGTGTATTCTTTGCCTGTCTTCATTACTTGCGTGGCAGTTTCGGTGCCCACAACGCAGGGGATGTTGAGTTCTCGGCTGACTATGGCGGCGTGAGAGGTTATGCCGCCTTTGTCGGTTACGATGGCGCTGGCGATCTTCATGAAGGGCACAAAGTCTGGGTTGGTCATGTCTGTGACGAGTATGTCTCCTTTTTTCATGCCTTCTTGGGCTTCTTCAGGGGACAAGACAACTTTGGCTACGCCTATGCCGTAGCCTCGTTTTCCTGCGGAGATGCCTTTGACGACTACTTTGGCTCCGCCTGTAACTTTTTCTTCAGGAGCAGCTTCCTCCATGGGTTTTGAGCTCCAGACAGTTTCGGGGCGGGCTTGGACAATGAACATGTTGCTTGGGAAGGGTAAGTCTTGGTCTATTGCCCACTCGATGTCCATGGGTTTGCCGTAGTGGGCTTCAATGCGTTTGGCGATTTCTGCAAGCTTTAAAACTTCCTCGTCTGTTACGCATGGCGCCTTCTGTTTATCTTCGGGCACGTCTAAGTGGACGGTTTTTCCTGTCTTGGGGTCTCGCAGGTACTGTATGGTTTTCTTTGCCATGCGGCGCTCTTTAATTGTGAGGGTTGCTTTGTCAACTACGAAGTCGTCAGGGTTGACGGCGCCTGAAACCACTGTTTCGCCTAAACCATAGTTTCCTTCGATGACTATTTCTCCGCGGTTTCCTGTTACAGGGTTAATTGTGAACATGACTCCTGCTGCGCGGGAGTTCACCATTTTCTGGACGCCTACGCTTATGAAGACTTTTTCGTGGGCGAAGCCTTTTTCGTTGCGGTAGAAGATGGCGCGTGGAGTGAAAAGGCTAGACCAGCACTTCATGACTTTGTCGAGGAGGTCAGCGACGCCTTTCACGTTGAGGTATGTTTCCTGCTGCCCAGCGAAAGAGGCGTCAGGCAGGTCCTCTGCGGTGGCGCTGGATCTTACTGCTACGAAAGTGTCTTTTAATTTAAGCCGTTTGTCAAGCTCCTTGTACGCGGAGGTTATGGCTGCTTCGATGTCTTTAGGCATCTTCGAGGTTTCGATGAGTTCACGGATCTTTTTTGAAGCGGTGTCATACTGTTTGGGGTCGTTTTTGTCCGTTATCACTTCGTTGATAACTTTGTAGATTTTTTCAGCCAACTTTGTCTCTTCAAGAAAACGTTCATACGCATAAGCCGTTACGGCAAAACCTGGGGGGACAGGCAAACCTGCACTGATCATTTCTCCGAGGCTGGCGTTTTTGCCGCCTACAAGGGGTATGTCTGCAACTCGGAGGTTTTCAAACCAGCTAACTAACTCTTTTTTGGCGTCGGTCAAACCGCTTCCACCTTACCGGCTGCATCACTGGTTTCGAGTTTCTCGACCACGATTCTGCAGGGGATGGGAAGTTTTGCGGTTCCACGTTTCAACGCTTCTTTGCCTGTTTCGAGCGCTGCAGCTTTCACCCGTACAATCATGAGGGGTTGACCTGGCTCTACTCGGGCGGCTGTGCCGATTGTTCGCCCAAAGGAGCGGCGCATGCCTTGCTGGAGACGGTCAGCGTGAGCTCCGAAAATCATCTTGTTTTCTCGGAGGATAACATGGGGGTAGGGGAGAACTTGCATGTAGTAATCGTTCACTAGCTTGTCCATGAGGACGCGGTTTACTGCTACGCGGCTGGCTTCTAGGGCGACGTGCCGAATTTGGGTTCTTTGCAGAGCGATAAGTTTGAGTTCGTAGTCAAAGGTGGATTTTGTGTCGCCCATCGTGAATTTTACAATTTTAGGCGGAGGGAAACCTTTAACGTATTCTTTTCGGGTGTACGCTTGCCCCTTGACAGGACCGTAATTACGTGCCTTCATTTTCATAATCCCTTTTTAGGGATACTTTCCAGCGGTATTTAAACGATTTGTAACTTCACTTAGAGAAAAAAGTTTCATTTCCGCAAATTACAGAAAGCACATCAAACACGGTTGGGTAAACGTGTGGGTGCAGGAGGGCCAACGGGTTTTCTTTAGGTTTATTAATTTGTTTTGTGGAATAATTGCAGCAACGCAAGGATAGGGAACCAAGTGAGCAGCAAGACACGTCCTGACTGGGACAGGTACTTTTTAGACCTCTGCGAGGCAGTTTCTAAACGTGCAACATGCGACCGTGGAAGAAACGGTTGCGTCATAGTCAAGGATAAGCGGATAATGACTACGGGTTATGTGGGGGCGCCTGCAGGGTTACCTCACTGTGACGATTCAGG
>JBNVCD010000029.1:9368-11947 GCA_050410875.1 Bathyarchaeia archaeon
ATGACCTGCGTAAGCTTATGGATTTCAACGGCAACATTACGCAGCATTGTGTGCGCACGTTGCATGCTGAACAGAACGCCATCATTCAGGCGGCGAGGTTCGGTATTCCTTTAGAGGGATCCACGTTATACTGTAAGATGACGCCTTGCCGAACCTGCGCGATGATGATAATTAACGCGGGAATTAAGCGGGTGGTCTGCGAAAAACACTATCACGCCGACAAAGACACTGTAGAAATGTTCAAGCAGGCACATGTTGAACTGGTGGTTATGAGCGACGAAGTCATGCAGTACGACAAGCAGTAAAACTTCAAAACTTTAGTTTTTGAAATATGTGGATTTGGCGCCCGATTTTATGGTGCTCCTCCACGTCAACAAACGTGGACATTTCTTTCAGTGACGGCGCTGCGCTGCTGTCTTCGGTGAAAGCTACTGTTTGGAGGGGCTTGACTACCTGGAACCCTTCTTGGATGGCCATGTCTTGTAAGTCCATTGTTACAGCTTTGCCGGAGCGCGTTTTCACGAAGGGTGCAACAACCACTAGGAAGCCGCCTTCTCTGAGGACAGCGTGTGCTTCGCTTAGAAAGTCGCTGAAGAGAGGTTTGAGGTTGCTGACGAGTTTAGTTGCGTAGGCTTCTGTTGGGACCTGGCGTAGCGCGGGGCCTAAATCGGGTTCTGTGGCTATGCAGTCAATTGGCTCGCGCAGTTTGCTGGTTAGCCGCCGCGCGTCGCCTTGCAGAACAGTGAAGTTGGCGTCGTCTAACGAGTATTCCCGCTCGATCCAAGTTAAGTTTCGTCGGGCTGCATCGACACACCAGCGGTTTAAATCGATGCCGATTACTTTGGCTCCTGCTAAGAGGGCCTCCTGCAGGATTGTGCCTACGCCGCAGAAGGGGTCAAGGAAAACTTTGCCGGTTGTGCAGCGGGAGAGGTTCACTATGATTTTTGCGATTCTGGGGGGAACTGCGAAGATTTTGCGTTGCACAGGTTTTTCGACGTCCCGTTTCTGGAATTCAAAAGGGTTGTGCACTGCTACGGTGGCGCCTGTGGCGGTTTTGTGTTTGCCTATGCACAGCAAAACCTCAGCTTTGTCTTCCACGAGGCCCTTCTTGAGGACTTCGACGGCTGTCAGCTGGGGGTGTCCTCGGCTCTTGGGGAACCCCATGAAACGGGCGTTTTTCCCTTGCACTTTTAATTCGTCTTTGAGGCTGCCTCCTAAAAAGCGGTGAATTGCGTGTGCTACCCTGTTGAATGAGAAAGGCGTTTCTGCCCAGTACACGCTGACGCCAAAGAGGGTTTTGCCTGAAGAAGCAGAGGGCATATTCGCGGCTAAGACGTGCAGGGGCAAGCTGCTTTTGAGGTCAAGTTTGGCTTGCTTGTCCTCTTTGACGAAGGCGTCTGCCAGCTGCTGCGTGCGGACAAAGGCGGCGACTTTGGCGATCTTCAGGATGCCCCCCAAGTCATCAATTAAGGCAGGGTTGAGGGGCGCTTCCGTCTTAATTGTGAAGAAGGCACGTGAAACCTCGTGTACCTCAAACTTTTGGTTGCGCGTCTGCAAAAAAGCGGCAAGTTCCGCCAAAGAAAGCTTCCAGTTCTTGCCACAGACAAAGCAGTAAAGGTTCTCATCAACGCAGGACATAACAGCACAAGTAGAAAGGGATGGCGCCGCGGAATTTGAGAGTAACGGTTCAACACAGCACTAAAAGGGTTAAATGCAGGCAGTCACAATCACATGTGGGAATCTCAATGTCGACTACAACAGAGAAAGTTGCAGGTGCCCTCTACAGGTCAGGCTGCATAAAATTTGGCACGTTCAAAATTAAATCAGGCGCCACCAGCCCCTACTATGTTGACCTTGCAGGTTTACTTGCTGCGCCAAAAGAACTCTGCATAATCGCCGACGCCGCAGCAGAGCAAATCCAAACGTTGAGAGCTACGGAGAAAATTGATAAACTGGCATCCATAGAACTCAAAGGCGCACTGATTTTGCCCAGCATAGGCTGCCGCCTCAACCTCCCCTGCGTCGTTGTCAGGAAAGAAGAGAAAGCCTACGGCGTCACAGGCAGAATCGCAGGCGCAACCGTAAACAAAGGAGACCACATACTGTTTTTTGACGACGTCGTCAGCGAAGGCTTATCTAAACTGGAAGGCACCAAACCCCTACAGGAACTTGGCGCCCACGTAAAGCACCTGATGGTGGTGGTCAACCGAGAGCAAGGCGGCAAAGAAACCCTAGAAAAAGCAGGCTACCAAGTACACGCGTTAGCAAAAATATCAGAAATCGCCAGTTACCTCTACCGCAATGGCAACATCTCAAAAGAGCAAGCAGACGCAGTGTTAAACTACATCAAAAACAGAACGTGACCCCCTAAAGCCCGCTGCGCTCACCTGTAACAGTCACCCCGTGGACACAGATGCAGCACCAAACAGGTTTGAACTGAAAGAGTTTTATGACAGCAAAATAATCCTTTCTATCTAAAGCCGGGGTGGCGGAGTGGTTATCGCGCTGGCCTCGAGATCAAAAAAAGCACATGGGGCTATGTGCCAAACACAGACAAGCCAGCCAGTGGGCCTTTGGCT
>JBNVCD010000002.1:0-4234 GCA_050410875.1 Bathyarchaeia archaeon
CCCGCACTTCTATACCACTCTGCCGCAAACTTCTTGCTGCTTTCACATGTTGTGGCGTAGTTTTGGTGTAGCGTTCAAGGTCGTCTCCTAACACGACGCTGAAGGCC
Organism: Bathyarchaeia archaeon; assembly: GCA_050410875.1. Taxonomy (GTDB): domain Archaea; phylum Thermoproteota; class Bathyarchaeia; order Bathyarchaeales; family Bathycorpusculaceae; genus JADGNF01. The sequence goes on from JBNVCD010000002.1 coordinate 108, forward strand.
AGTTCACTCATATCTCCCCACTCTCGACGCTTCAGCTTTGTGTAGCGGTCACGGACGATGTTTGCTATGTCCTTTTTGGCTTTCTCGAACTCCGCCGGAGTCTTAACCTGCGCAAGGCAGTCTTTCATCTGGTTAAACGCGTTCTTTATGAAAAGCGGAATGTGCTTTTTCTTACCTGTCAAGCCCTTCACGTCTACGGAACCGTCTTCGAGGACACCGAGATAGTTCTTCTTGCGGCTACTGAAAACCGCGTACCTGTACATTTTATCCACGTCTATGCCCATTTTTAATTCATGCTCAGTCCAGTGGGCTAAATCTTCAATTTGGGCTTTCGACGGATTTTTCAAAAACAAACTGTCAGTATCGCCATACAAAACCTGTATGCCCAACGTTTTAGCTCTTTCAAGTATTTTAGTTATCGAAAACCTGCCGATGGCTGCAGTAGCTTCCGCCACAGGTGGACAGTAAAGGTCAAAGCTTTCCGCGCCAAAGACGCCGTAGCTGGCGTTCAAGATGACTTTGAGGGCTCCCTGCGCTACTTTGTACCAGTTTCGCTGCTCCTCAGTGAGAGTTTTGTCTTTAGCTTTGTTTTTGTACCATTGCACACGCAAATCCCGCAAGGAACCTATGAGAAGGCTTTCCATCGCGCGCTTTCTGGTGCAGACCCAGTGAGGCGTGTTTGGAACAACGTTGCGCTTGCACTCGTCATGGGGGCAAAGTATGGATTGGTAGCCGAGGTTCCAGACTTTAATGATGGAAGGGTACAGACTGGGGAAGTCCATAACTGCCACGTTGAAGTGTACACCTGGCACTGGCTCGACGACTATGGCTCCCTGATACTTTTTGCCCTTGATTATGGCTTTAGTTGCAGTCTGCCCTTTCTGGGTAAGTATGTCTTCTGCGTTGGGGATAAGCATCTTTTTGTGGCGGTGTTCACGGTGCATAAAGTTTCTTATCCAGCGGGAGACCCCTTGGCGGCTGACATCTTCCATGGGCATACTGCTGATCCTAGTTAAGACGAGGATAAGCTTCATGGCAAGTTCGTCTTCGAAGCTGGTGAGTTTAAAGGTGATTTCTGAGTCTCGAAAACAATACTCTGCCAACTCAGTGTATGATAAGTCCCCTATGCCTTTGTCGCAAACAATTTTTTCTAAGCCAATGACGCCTTTGCCCACATCGTTTAAGGTGACATCGCGGTAGCGGTTGCTAAACGCGTAGATCTGGATGGCTCGGTTAAAGAAGAACTTGTACAAATCGATATGTACGCCATATTTAAGCAGGCTTACTCTTCTGCCGATTTCTATAGGAATTTCCTGTTTATCTATCCCCAAGTTTGTAGCTCGATGAACCAGATACCGCAAGTCAAAGTCGTCGCCGTTGAAGGTCAAGACAAAAGGGTATTCCCATAGAATTTCAAAAATCCCCTTGATCAGGTCTTCTTCAGTTTCGTAATACTCTAATTCCACGTCAGGCGGCAGTTTTTTGTTCCCCAATTTTACGCCTTCACGTTTCAGCATCAAAACTCTCTTTTGGTTATCTGAAGCGTAAAGAGAGCAGCAAACCACGGGGTAGGCGGCTTCACGGGGGTCGGGAACACGAGACGTTATAGGCGCGTAAACTTCAATGTCTATGGCGGCACGGCGAAACTTGGGCGCGGGGTACTCTATAAGTCTCGCCCACTCTTCAATGTATTCTAACTCCTCGTTTGCTGCATCTTTAAAGATGGCTTTGAGGCTTGCAATTGTTTTTTCCGCTTCCTCTATCCGGACCTGCGTGAGGTTTCCATTTTTGACTTCAAAAATCATGCCTGGCAAGTAACGTGTGTCATAAATGTAGGATTGATAGTATTTTATTTTGGCTTCCCAAACTTTTGCGTCCTCCGGCTTCATTGGTGCGTCGGAGATTTTGGGGAGCTCTTCAGGTATAATTTCACGCAGGCTACCTTGAGGTTTGCCGCCTATGGCAAGCGGATCATTTGTTACGATTTTTGTAACCGTAACTTTTCTGTCCGCCAACGCGTCAAACAACTCTACCTGCTCAAAATGGTCAAACCCCTCATGAGTGATGACCCTATCCATTTTTTCTAGTTCAAACTGCGAAAGATTAGTTAAACAGTACGGTTTATGCCCTGTATTGTCATACCAGAAGTAAATTCTTCCTTCGTTTGGCTCGTAAAGCTTTACAACCGCTTTCTTTTGGCGCCCATCATAAGTAGCCGAAACAAAATATGACGGTGGCAGATTCTCAGGCGCTTTTGGCGGAAAAGGCAACCGCTCTTTCTTGCGCTTTTTCACCTCTACTTCGTTGCCGCGTGTTGGTGCTTCCGCTTTGGGTTCTTCTTTTTTCTCTGGTTTTCTGGGCGGTTGAAGCCACGCATCTAAACTTTTAGACTGAGGCATTACTTGTTTCTTTTCCCTTTCTACCCTTTATTGAGATATGCCTAAAATCTTTAGTGGAAAACGGTGCACCTATCATATTCTTATTAAGAGTGTTTGCTGCTGTTTACCCTGTGCACCTGCTTTGCTGAAGGACGCTTGGACAATAGCAATTGAGACCCTAAGCTGGATAGAAATGCAAAAGCTCAGCGAGCACATGGCTCTTAGCCGAGTAATCAGACAATTAGGCATCCAAAATCCCGACGCTGTCCGCTTAAGCTACGGTCTCGTAGTGGAAACCATTAGACGCAAGAACCTCATTGACAAATTTATCAACAGTCAACTTTCACCTAGAACGCTCGACGAGTTAAATTTGGGCGTGCAGTCCTTTTTGAGGCTGTACGTTTACCAAACACGTGTAACCAAAAACTGGTGTAAAATTGACCTGCAAGAAGCCCAGCACATAGCCAAGTTGGGCAGAGCAATTTTAGGTTGGCAAACATTGCTAGAGGTTGAGCCCCTGCTCGGCTTTCTGCTTACCCGCCAAATAAAACCCTTATTGGACGCAGCAACTGACGAGGAGCGCGTGGCTTTAGAAACTTTCCATCCCACATGGTTTGTAAAGTACTGCTTTGACCTTTTCGGCCGCGACGAAGCCATTGCCTTCCTCAAGGGCAACCTCAACCCGCCTCCTACCTACATAAGACTAAACACCCTGCGTGGCTCACAAGAGACCCTTCTGGAAAAACTTGCTGCGGACGGCGTAACTGTAGAAAAGGTTGAACACTTACAACACGCCTTCAAAGTTGTTAGCTCCAAACGCCCTCTTACAAGAACTGACAGTTTTCGACTTGGCAACTTTTTTATCCAAGACAAAGCCAGCTGCTTTGCCGCAGAAACTGCAGGCTCAAAAGCTGGGGCAACAGTGTTTGATGTCTGTGCAGCTCCAGGCGCAAAAACCACCTATCTTGCACAGTTAATGCAAAACACAGGTTTCATTTATGCCGTCGACTATTCTAAGCGAAGAATGAAAACGTGGAGGCAAGAAGTGGGGCGCATGTGGGTTCAAATAGCTGAACCCGTCATAGCTGATGCCCGCGCCCCCCTACCGTTTAGTAGGCAAGCGGACGTGGTGATTTTGGATCCGCCATGCACAAGCACAGGCGTCTTCGCCAAACTTCCCGCGGCTAAATGGCGTCTAAACAAAAAGTCCATCGAGAAAATGGCTGAACTCCAGTGGCAGATGATTAATAACTGTGCTCAGAGCGTCGCTTCAGGAGGCACCCTCACCTACAACACCTGCAGCATAACCCTTGAAGAGAACGAACTGATTGTAGAGCGCTTTTTGAGTCTTCACCCAGAATTCAGTTTGGTGGAGATTGAGCCTCAAATAGGCTTGCCTGGGCTGAGAGGACTACACAAATGCCAGCGCCTATACCCTCACATCCACCAATGCAACGGTTTTTTCATAGCTAAATTGCGGAGGCAATAAGTTCCAAGCGAACCAAAGTTAAAACGGTTGTTTGCAGAAAGCAGGCAGAATGCGAACCTAACTTTTCAGGCAAAAAATCACATTAAACGCCATATTTTACTCTCCGAAACCTAAAATAAGAGCAAAAATATGCTATAGTCACCTGAGGAAAAAACGTGTCATCGATAATTGAGGACCTCATAGCTAGGAAAATCTTCAACAACCGTGGAGAAGAAACTATAGAAGTCGACGTAATCACCGCCTCAGGTTTTGGCCGCGCA
>JBNVCD010000002.1:4244-23901 GCA_050410875.1 Bathyarchaeia archaeon
TGACTTCGGCTTTGCCGAAGTCATATATTACCCTAATGGCGGAGTAGACCAAGCGGTAAAAAAAGTTGACGAACTCATTGCGCCTGAACTGGCGGGGTTAAACGCTGATTATCAAGAAGAAATCGACAGCACCCTCCACGAGATCGATGGCACAGCCAACTTCAAAGTTATAGGCGGAAACACTGCCTTCGCTGTTTCCCTTGCAAATGCTGAAGCAGCTGCCAATTCACATGGCCTTTTACTGTTCCAGTTCCTCGGCGGAAGCACCGCTAACGTTCTGCCTTATCCCCTCGGCAATTGCATATCCGGGGGGCAACATGCACGTGGCAAAAGCCCTGATATTCAAGAGTTTTTAGCCCTTCCTCATGGAGCCGAGACTTTTCTGGAAGCTGCAGCCGCCAACGCTCAAATCCACAAGAAAATCGGCGAAGCCTTAAGAAAAAAAGATAAACTGTTCACGGCAGGCAAAAGCGACGAAGGCGCTTGGATAGCAAACATCGACGGCGACGCCGCATTTGAAATCATATCTAAATGCTGCGAAGAAGTTAGCAGCGAAATGGATTTCGAATGCGGTTTTGGCGTTGACATGGCGGCTTCTTCTCTTTGGGACGAAAAAGAACAAGTGTACTACTACAGGAACGAAGGGAAAAAACGCGACACAGGCGAACAACTAGAATACGTTAAAGAGATCATTGAGAAATATCATCTTACATACGTTGAAGACGCCTTCCACGAAGAAGACTTCAAAAGCTTCGCTGCCCTAACCAAGCAGGTCAAAAACTGTCTAATCTGCGGCGACGACCTATTCACCACAAACAATGAACGCTTAAGCCAAGGAATCAAGATGGGCGCTGGAAACGCCATAATCATAAAAGTTAACCAAATCGGAACCTTAACTGACTCCTTAGAGACAATCCAAAACGCCCAGCGCAACGGGTATGCTTGTGTCATGTCTCACCGCAGTGGAGATACAACCGACTGGCACATTGCTCACTTGGCTGTAGCGTTCGGATGCCCAATAATCAAAACAGGCGTGGTTGAAGGAGCACGTATAGCTAAACTAAACGAGCTCATCAGAATAGAACATTTCCTTGGTAACCGCGCCAAAATGGCAAACTTGAAGATTTGAAAGTAACGGAGAAAAACACAATGTCAGAAGAAGAAATAAAAAATTCGCAACCTGAAACTGCGCCCCCAGAGGCACAGGAAAGTAAGGTTGCCGAACCAAAAACAGAACCAGACCCAAAACAAACCCAAACCCCGCAAAGTCAAGATGCTCCGCCAGCAGAAGGAGAAAACCTTCTGTTGCCACGAGACACCCTCTTGTCTGCGGGCATCCACATCGGGACCCGAATGAAAACCCGAGATATGGAGTCTTTCATCTACCGAGTAAGACCCGACGGCTTATTCGTTTTAGACGTAAAGAAAACCGACGACCGAATCCGCATAGCCGGCAAATTCCTTGCTCGTATCGAACCTTCAAAAGTGGCTGTAGCAGCAACCAGACTCTACGCGCATGAACCAGTGAAGAAGTTCTGCGAGGTCACAGGCGCCACCCCCCTGATAGGGCGGTTTATCCCCGGTATGCTTTCAAACCCTCAATACCCCAACCGCGTAGACCCAGAGCTCATAGTGGTTTCAGATCCACGTGCAGACGCCCAAGCAGTCAAAGAAGCCTCCGACGTAGGCATCCCAATTGTGGCGCTCTGCAGTACCGACAACGAATTCGCAGGCGTTGACTTCGTGATTCCAACCAACAACAAAGGCAGACGCGCCCTAGCCATAATCTTCTGGCTGTTAGCTAGACAGGTACTCCGCGAAAGAGGAGAACTGCCACCTGACCAAAACCCCAAAGCAACCATAGAAGACTTTGAAGCAAAAATATCGCGGGCAGAAGAGGAGGAAACCTAAAACCGATGGCGAAAATTCGGCGCCCAGCAGTAGCAGGAATGTTCTACGAAGGGGACGCCGACGCCCTTAAAATTCAGGTTGAATCCTGCTTTCTCCACCCTTTTGGTCCAAAAAAACTTCCAAAAGTCAACCTTAACGGTCCACGCGAAATTCTCGGCGTAGTTTGCCCGCATGCAGGCTATGTTTATTCCGGCCCTGTAGCGGCAAACGCCTATTTCTCTTTAGCTGCAGATGGCAAACCTGACACTGTGGTGATTCTTGGCCCCAACCACACAGGTTACGGCAGCGCATTAGCCGTCATGAAAGAAGGTTTTTGGCGTACCCCACTAGGCGACGTCGAAATCGACACCGCCGCCGCTGAAGAACTACTGCAGCAAACCAGTGTTTTAGATGTGGACGACGCCGCCCACAGACAAGAACACTCCATTGAGGTTCAACTGCCCTTTCTGCAGTACCTGTATGGCAGCGCGTTCAAATTTGTCCCAGTTTGCTTTCTGATGCAAGACTTGGAGTCAGCCAAAGAAATCGGCAAAGCCCTAGCCACAACTCTGCGAAAACGAAACGCTGTAGTCATCGCTTCATCAGACTTTACTCACTACGAATCCCAAACAGCGGCGGAAAGAAAAGATTTAGCCGCGTTAAAAACCGTGGAAGCCTTAGACGAACACAAGTTCTACGCTGTCATCGAAAACCAAAACATAAGCGCCTGCGGCTACGCGCCGATAGCAGCTTTGATGACTTACGCTAAAGCCTCAGGCGCACAGAAAACTGAGCTCTTAAGCCACAGAACCAGCGGAGACATCACAGGAGACAAATCTAGCGTAGTAGGCTACGCAGCAGTAAGTTTTAAAAAACAACCAAACACAAGCCAATAACCACAACTGACCCCCTCGTCTATCTCCAAACGCGCCCCCAGTGAACTGACTGTGAAAAACATGGTCAAATAAGAGCTCAGATGTGATGTTTGCAAAGTTTTAAATGTTCATTTAACGTAACAGAGCAGTAGAGGAATTGGAGAGATCAAACTATGAAAAAATATAGTTTTGATAAGGCAAAAATTTTGGCAACAGAAACTCTTGCAGCAACTACTCTGACGTTGCTACTGCTCTTCAGTGCCATCTCAGCTTTACCAATCACTAGTGCAAGCAACCCTCCAATATCTATACCAACCTACGCATACCTTGCGGTTTCACCTAACCCTGTAGGAGTTAACCAGCAAGTATTCCTTGTCATGTGGCTCCACATGGCTCCACCCACAGCTGCTGGAGCTGCAGGCGACAGGTGGCGCGGCTTCACCGTAACCGTTACAAAACCCGACGGCACCACTCAAACGCTCGGTCCATTCGACTCTGACCCAACAGGTTCAACATTTACGTTATACACTCCCAACCAGCTCGGTCAATACACGTTTTCGTTCAGATATCCAGGGCAAGTGCTTTCTCTGTACAACCCCACAAATGGTCTGCCAGGCTCAAACAGCGTTTACATCAACGACACTTTTCTGCCAAGCACCGCCTCAGCAACTTTAACTGTGCAGCAAACTCCTGTGGCGCCTGTTGAAGAGTATCCGCTTCCAACTAATTATTGGACGCGGCCAATATCGGCTGACAACGTACGATGGTCTAGCATAGCCTCTAACTGGCTGCGAGGCGCCCAAAAAGGTGGCTACAACCTCTGGCAAACCGGAGAAGGTCCTAGTAGCCCACACATACTATGGACGCGCCCAATAGAGTTCGGCGGAGTCGTCGGCGGCAACTGGGCTCCTGTTTCAGGCTACACGGGCAGTGCAGTTCCAGACGCTGGCTTCTACTCAGGCGGCTCTTACGAGGGCAGGTTCACCAACGCCATTGTTATGCAGGGCAGAGTGTATTATGCCGAGCCACTTGGGCATTCAAACACAGGAGGAGGCTACACATGCCTCGATTTGAAGACAGGCGAAGTGCTGTGGCATAGCGACGAAATCAACGTCCGCAACAACAGCATCTCAGCAACCAGCGCAGGCTTATCTTTGATTCCCTCACCAACCTTCGGCCAGCTTTACTGCTACGAATCACCCAACCAACACGGCGTAGTAGGCGGCATATTGTGGCAGACATCCACAGCCTCAGGAGTTACTACGTGGCAGGGTTTTGATGCATATACAGGCAAATGGCTATTCAACGAAACAGGCGTACCTACAGGTACTGAGGTGTACACAGACAAGGGCGAAATAGTGCGTTACGTACTCAGCTACAGCACCACAACGAAAAGTGGGTGGCTAGCCTTATGGAACAACACTCAAGAACAAATGGGTCTACATGCAGGTTTAGGTACAACTACTAACGCTTGGCAATGGCGACCCAACGGCAAATCCGTCAACATGAGCACTGCATATTCATGGAACGTTTCAATAACTGCTGATTTAACTGGAAATGCTAACCCCGCAATTGTCCAGATTCTACCTGGAGACATAATACTTGGCAGAAGCAGCGCCATCTCCGCAGGTGTAGGCGACAAGTTTACCCCTGACCCTTGGACCATGTGGGCTATAAGCGACAAACCCCAAAGCCGCGGACAACTACTTTGGAAGCAAAGCTATCCCGCGCCAGCAGGTAACCTGACTAGAAGATTCTTTACTTTACCAATTGACCCTGTGAACCGCGTTATTCTCATGTTCGATGTTGAGACAATGCAGTTCTTAGGTTACAGTCTAGACACTGGACGCCTACTTTGGGGACCCACCAACATCCCACTCCGAGCATACCAATACTACGGAAGCGGTGAAGGCGGCGGTCAAAGAGGCGCAGTAGCCTACGGCAACCTGTACGTACAAGGATTCGGCGGAGAACTTTTATGCATCAACACAGCGAACGGTAACCTCGTCTGGAAATACAACAACACCAACAGCGGTATGGATACACCATGGGGCCTCAGACCAATCTTCATAGCTGCAATAGCAGACGGCAAAGTGTACGCGTTTAACAACGAGCATTCACCAAACGACCCCCTCTACCGAGGCAACTCGATTTACTGTATTGACGCATTTACAGGCGAAGAAATCTACAAGATGCTGAGCTGGTCAGGTCAAACTGGTGGAACAGGCACCTCAACAGCGGTCCTAGCTGACGGTGTTTTAGTGTACTACAACTACTATGACAACTCACTATACGCCATCGGTAAAGGCCCCAGCGCCATCACAGTTGATGCCCCAGCTACAGTTATAGCTAAAGGTGAAAGCATCGTCGTCAGAGGAACAGTTAGCGACCAATCTGCAGGTGCAAAGGCAAAAGTAGCCAGCGGCGCATTCAGTATGGTTCCTGCCATGTCCGATCAAAGTCAAGCAGCGTGGATGGAATACGTCTACATGCAGAAGCCAAAACCAACAAACGCCACAGGTGTCACTGTAAAACTGACCGCCATCGACCCCAACGGTAACCTCATTAACATAGGCACAGCAATCAGCGACATCAACGGCAAATACGGCTTAGTCTGGACTCCTGAAATCGAAGGCATCTACCAAGTAATCGCCACCTTCGAAGGCAGCAACTCATATTACGGCTCCACAGACTCAACATACATCGCAGTGGGTCCAGCCCCGTCACCCCAACCTACTGCAGCTCCAACCGCATCACCAATACCGACCGTTGTTCCCACCCCAACCCCAACAGTTTCGCCCTCAGTTGCGCCATTGCCTGAAGCACAACCAACAACTGACACCTACATAATTGTAGCCGCCGCAGTCATCGTCATAGTCGTTGTAGCCGTCGCCGCAGTTCTCCTAAAAAAACGTAAATAACCTGCCCAACCTCACCTTTCCTTTTTTTCTTTAAAAAACTTAAAAGAAAATGGTGCTTTTGCGCGACTGCTTACGTCTTTTGAAGCTGACTATTCGGCGACTTGTGAGTAACTGTCTTCATTTAAGGGCAAATGAAGCGCAGAGTTCTTCTACAGTTCGGTTCAACGTCAATTCCGCGACATCCTGTGCGTAGTCTAATATGCGTCTTGAACTGTCTAGGACTAATCTGAGAATCGGTGACATGTTGGGGTCAAGTTTTTTGCTGCTCATGAGGCGAATAAGATCGTTTTCCAACGTTACGTAGCTTTGACGTTTAGGAATTAATGCTTCTGCATCGTTGTAGTCGCGTTTAAACATAGCTTTAGTGGCATCTTCAAACAATTGATGAGCTAACGCATTAAAGTTGAGCAGTTGAGAATAAACTTCTTCATCTAATGGTTCTTTTATGAATAACACTTGGTCCTCGATAAGTTTTTGAAACGTTGCTAAATTGTGCATGATGTTTAGGGCGTTTTCTCCGATGTCTTTTATATTGTTCACTATAATTCGGTAAAGCAGGAATTCTTTCGGCGTTCGGAATCCTAACTCGCGGTACATGTTGTGTTCTATACCAAACTTTAACTGGCGCACCACGTATAATCCTAACCTGTTTACGTCGTGATGGGCGTTAACCACGCTTTGAAATAGCTCTCTGCTTCTGTTTTTGACTGCGGCAATAGCGTCCCTGTTGGCAGCAAGCGCAATAATGGCCATGCGCCTCACCGCTTTCTCTATGGGGAACTCGGTATGTTTAATCAAAATTTGCAACGTAATTTCATCGTCTGTTTCATCGATGACTTCTGAACCAAGAAAGGTGTCGCGAGCAAAGTTTTTAATTTCAACCTTGCATTTAGAGGCGTTTGCAGCGTTTTTAAAGTGTATACGTATGACATCCGCGCTGATGACGTATAACGCTTGAATCAAACGTAGTGTAGACTGTATGTCTTCTTCAGGATCCACGCTTATGTAATACTCTTTCAACTTGTCTTCTCTGTCGCTGTCGCTTCTCTCTTTAATTTTTCTCGGAACCAATTTTAAGGAAGAATCAGGTTCTAAATTGAAGGCTATTTCACTGCCTCTTTTCAGTCCAATGTCTTGAACCCACTCTTTAGGCAAAGATATAATGTAGCTGCCTCGACCTGTACACTGAACTCGCCTGTATCCTAAATCTTTTTCAGCCATCCACGTTCACCTGTATATATATTTCACATATGCTATATAACTCATTCCTTTACACATAAATGATTTTCGTCAAGATTATATAGGGTATGTGATACTAACAAGCTTCAAGCACCTTTAAAGGTGGGGCAAGTGTCAGTGAACACATGTAAATTGCAAATAAAATCAAATAAACAAACAACTGTTAGTCACGCAATTTTGTGCACAAAAGACGTGGAACTCTACGTTTCCATACTTACTTGCTCACAATAATTACTGAACTTGAGAGGATAAAGCAATGAAAAGAATAGTTGCAAAGCAAGAAAACTGCATGGGCTGCGGTCTCTGCGAAGTAGGCTGTGCTGTGCAGCACTCTAAATCAAAAGACCCAGTAAAAGCCTACAACCACGAGTACCCAAAGCCAATTAGCCGCATCCGACTGGAGCTGAATAAACCTGTGTCATTTGCAATCCAGTGCAGACACTGCGACACTGCGCCCTGCGCCGTAGCCTGTTTAACAGGCGCCATGTCGCGAGATGAAGAAACAGGGCTCGTTAAACATAACGCTGAGAAATGCATTGGGTGCTGGACCTGTATAATGGTTTGTCCCTACGGCGCCATAAAAGCGGATGTTTCAGGCAAAATAGTTGCCAAATGTGACGCTTGCACTGAATTATCGGTTCCCGCCTGCGTAGCCAGCTGCCCTAATGGCGCTTTAGAATGCAAGGAGGCTAAATCTTAGTGTCCAAATATGTTATAGTTGGGGCATGCGCGGCAGGCGTGGGCGCAGTGGAAGCCATACGGGAAGTAGACCCCGCAGGTACAATTACTGTAATATCTGAAGAGCCTTATCCGTCATATTCACGCCCCATGATCTCGGATTTCGTCAGCGGCAAAGCAGACATAGAAAAAATGAAAACTCGGGACGACAAATTCTGGGCTAAAAACGCCGTTGAACTGTTAACTGGGCAACGAGCAGTCAAATTGGACACTAACAAAAAATTTGTCACTTTAGAAAACGGCGCTAAAATCACCTATGAAAAGCTTCTCATCGCAACAGGCGGTAAACCCTTTGTGCCCAAAATGGATGGATTAGATAAGGACGGCGTCTTCACATTCACCAGTTTGCATGACGCTGAAAGGTTAGCTGCAAAAATCGACGCGTTGCAAGCGAAAAAAGCTGTTGTTGTCGGCGCAGGCTTAATCGGCATAAGTCTAACAGAAGCTCTCGTCAAACGCGGCTTAAACGTAACGTTGGTGGAGTTACAAGACAAGATTCTGAGCCTCATCCTTGACCATGTTGCCTCTGACTTAGTTGCCTCCGTCATCCGAAACGCAGGTGTTAACATCATCACGGGGCAGTCCGTGCAGAGCATACTCGGCAAACCCGGCGCCCCCAACGTTGTCGGCGGCGTAGCCTTAACTAACGGTGACCAGCTGCCCTGTGACTGCGTCATATTTGCCATAGGCGTCATTCCCCGCACTGAACTTGTGGCTGGTACCAGCATCAAAACAAACCGAGGCATAATCGTAGACAATTATATGCAAACTACGGTTCCAAACGTTTACGCCAGCGGCGATGTTGCTGAAGCTTATGACTTCGTTTTAAACCAGAATCGACTTTTGCCCCTGTGGCCCCTCGCCGTTTTAGAAGGAAAAGTTGCAGGCTACAACATGGCAGGCAAAAAAACCGAGTACACAGGTGGCACTAACATGAGTTCACTCAAGTACTTTGGCGTTCCCATTGTTTCCATAGGTTTAGCTAACCCAAAAGACGCAACGTCCCTTGAAGTATTAACTGCACAGTCCACTGAGGCGAAAGTTTACAAGAAGCTTGTGCTTAAAGACAACGTGATTGTGGGTATGACTTTTGTGAACGACATTGAAAAAGCAGGAGTATTCCTCTATTTGATGAAAAACAGGGTTAACGTGAAAACTTTCAAGCATACCCTGCTCAGTGAAACCTTCAGTCTCGCCGTTTTACCTGAGGACATACGAAAAGAGATGAAAATAAGTGAATAGTATGAATGAACTTAACCACAAAATCATAAACCCCTTCAACCAAGACAAAGACTTTGCAGGCTGCTCTATATTTGGCATGATGAACCTCGAAGGCAAACGGTTCAGCTCCGAGGCTCCTGTTAAAGCCATCTCAAACATGCATGACCGCAGCAACGGCTTAGGCGGCGGCTTCGCAGTCTACGGCATCTACCCCGACTTCAAGGACTATTACGCTCTGCATATAATGTACCTAAGCAAAGACGCCAAAGAGAAAACCGACAGGCTGCTGGCTTCGTGTTTCAACATAATTTACGATGAAGAAATGCAAACCAAAGCCGCCAACGTGGTTGAACCCCCCCTGTTATGGCGCTACTTCGTTGAACCTAAAAAACGTAGGCCCGCCAACCTCACAGAAGACGAATGCGTCATACAAGCGGTTATGCGGGTAAACACGGAAACAGGTAAAGCGTTCGTGTTTTCCAGCGGTAAAGACATGGGCGTCTTCAAAGGCGTTGGTTACCCCGAGGACATAGCAGAGTATTTCTGCCTTGAAGACTACTACGGCTACCTTTGGAGCTGCCACGGCAGGTTCCCAACCAACACGCCTGGTTGGTGGGGCGGCGCTCACCCCTTCAACATCTTGGACTGGACAGTCGTGCATAACGGCGAGTTGTCAAGCTACGGCATAAACCGCCGGTATCTGGAAATGTACGGCTACAAATGCACTTTACAGACCGACACGGAAGTGTTAGCGTACGCTGTTGACCTGCTTATGAGGCGTCAACGTTTACCCATAGAAGTAGTTTCAAAGATTTTAGCTGCACCATTCTGGTCAGAAATTGACGGTGCACAGCCAAAGCGCAGCAATGTCCTTCGAGCATTACGCCAGACGTATGGAAGCCTATTGATGAATGGGCCTTTCAGCATTATTATTGCACACCACGGCGAGATGATAGGTTTAACCGACCGCGTTAAGCTGCGTCCTCTGATAGCAGCCACGCGGGGGGACATGCTTTACCTTTCGTCTGAAGAAGCCGCCATACGCTTGGTCTCACCCAACTTAGATAAGCTTTGGGCTCCCCGCGGCGGCGAACCCGTCATCGGCAGAGTAGGTGACAAAAAAATAGCAGGCGTTGCAGCGAAAACGGAGGCGCCACAGCAGTGAAAAGCTATTTACCCTCAGAATTTATAGTGGAACGCGACGAAGCCAAATGCATACGCTGCAAAGTTTGCGTAAACCAGTGCACCTACGAAACACACACATACGACGCCCAAGACGACGTCATACGGAGCAAAGACGAAAACTGCGTTAACTGCCAACGCTGCGTAACAATGTGTCCAACGCATGCGCTGAGCATAAAGAAGAATCCCGGGCCTTTCCGCGACAACGCCAACTGGTCTTCTGAAGTAATAAAGGACATCAAAAAACAAGCTGAAACCGGCGGCGTCCTCCTGACAGGTATGGGCGCCGACAAACCTTACCTAACCTACTGGGAAAGACTGCTGCTGAACGCCAGCCAAGTCACCAACCCCTCAATTGATCCTCTACGCGAACCCATGGAGATCCGAACATACCTTGGCGCAAAACCTGACGCTTTAGAAATAGAGTTTGAAGACGACGACATAGAACTGAAAACTAAGCTTGCCCCACAGTTAACCTTAGAAACCCCGATAATGTTTTCCGCCATGTCATACGGCGCCATAAGCTTGAACGTACACGAGTCTTTGGCGCGCGCCGCAACAAGAGCCGGCACCTATTTCAACACAGGCGAAGGCGGCTTAGACCCCCGGCTATACAAGTATGGAGAACACGCCATTGTACAAGTAGCTTCAGGCCGCTTCGGGGTTCACTCCAGTTACCTAAACGCAGGTGCCGCCATAGAAATTAAAATTGGCCAAGGCGCAAAACCAGGTATCGGCGGGCACCTCCCAGGAGAGAAAGTTACCGAAGACATCGCACGTACACGCATGATTCCCGTTGGCACCGACGCGCTCTCGCCTGCACCTCAACATGACATCTACTCAATCGAGGACTTGCGACAGCTGATTTACGCTCTGAAAGAAGCAACAAATTACACCAAGCCAATTTCAGTTAAAATTGCAGCTGTCCACAACGTTGCAGCCATCGCAAGCGGCATAGTCAGGGCAGGAGCCGACATCATTGCGATAGATGGCGTTCGCGGCTCCACAGGCGCCGCTCCAAAAGTCATCCGAGACAACGTGGGCATACCCATTGAATTAGCCATAGCCAGCGTAGATCAAAGATTACGCGACGAAGGCATACGTAATAAGGCATCCATCGTGGCAGCAGGTGGCTTCCGAAGCAGCGGCGACATTGTTAAAGCCATCGCCCTAGGTGCTGACGCCGTTTACATTGCCACAGCAGCGCTGATTGCCCTAGGCTGCACGGTCTGCCAAAAGTGCTACACAGGCAAATGCCCATGGGGCATCGCTACAAGTGATCCGTGGATTAGCAAAAGAATCAACCCTGAAATCGGCGCAGAGCGACTGGTGAATCTGCTGAGAGGCTGGAGCATGGAAATTAAAGAAATAATGGGCGGCATGGGCATAAACGCAATTGAAAGCTTACGAGGTAACCGCTTGCACCTACGTGGCGTAAACATGACTGACACAGAATTGAAAATTTTAGGTGTAAAAATGGCAGGGGAATAAAAAATGGTCGCACAGGAAAAACTATTAGCCAAACTCGACTCAAAACTCCTTTTACATGTTACACTAAACGACAACGTTTGGAGAGTGAACGCTGAAGGCTTACACTACCGCGAACTAAACTCTCTACTACGGACACTTGACAGCCACGGCGCAGAAAAAGTGGAGTTGCACGGAGTTTACGGTCAACGATACATAGGCACCGACCTAAAAACTAACATGAACATAGACATCTACGGCACGCCGGGAAACGACTTAGCGGCTTTCATGAACGGCCCCCGCATCACGGTTTACGGTAACGCCCAAGACTGCATAGCAAACA
Source organism: Bathyarchaeia archaeon (assembly GCA_050410875.1). Classification (GTDB taxonomy): domain Archaea; phylum Thermoproteota; class Bathyarchaeia; order Bathyarchaeales; family Bathycorpusculaceae; genus JADGNF01. The sequence goes on from JBNVCD010000002.1 coordinate 16,121, forward strand.
CCATGAACGAAGGCAAAATCGTGGTTCACGGCAGAGCAGGCGACATCGCAGGCTACGGCATGCGCGGCGGCAAAGTTTTCGTACGCGACGACATCGGCGCCCGAGCAGGCATACACATGAAAGAGTACATGGACAAGAAACCTTACTTGGTGGTAGGCGGCACTGCAATGGACTTCTTGGGAGAATACATGGCAGGCGGCGTCTTGATGGTTCTAGGCTTAACCCTCAAAGGTGACGAGCAGCACAAGGCAAGGTTCGTAGGTACAGGTATGCATGCAGGCGTAATTTACGTTCGCGGCAACGTTGCGCAAATGGGCAAAGAAGTCAAAATGGTTGACGTCGACAAAAGCGACATGCTGCTGATTGAAGGTTTAGTGAGAGAGTTCTGCGGCTACTTTAAAGCGGACTTTAAAGAAATCCTAAGTAAAAAATTCATGAAGATCATACCTTACTCCCACAGGCCCTACGGCAGAATCTACGCCTACTAACCCTTCATATATCGGACTGGGGCGACGTAGCGCGCCTCTCTTTTCATTCTAGTTTAACATATAGTTTTTCTGTTCAACTTTGCTATTATTTTAATGCCTGTGCGCCTTTAGTTTCTTCGGTTTTTGTGATTTCCAAGTGTCTGCTGCATTTTTTTTGCGTCCACATCCAAAATTGGGGTTTCACAAATTATGCAGGGTCGAATTCCTAAATCTACAATGACTTCGGCTAGCTTCTCAAAGTCAGGTCCAAACTCCGCCGCGTCTAATACATGGTGGCGCCGCTCCCCCGCCTTGTAGGTATATTCGATTTTGCTGAAATGACAATGCATGTTGCGCATGGCTTCTGTGCCCAGTTTCTCTTCAGCTCTGACTGCTATGTCTCGGAAGTCTTCCACAGTTCGAAGCCCACCGCCTGTCCGTGCATGAATATGCGACCAGTCAACGACGAGTTGGGTGCGCTCGACTTCTTGGCATATGCTAAGTATTTCGTCTAAACTGCCAAATTGGCTATGTCTACCCATGGTTTCAGGGCCTAACTTCACTTTTTCGACGCCGCTGGCGTTGAGGATTTTGATTACGTCGCGGATGGCATCCACAGTTTTCTTGTACGCTTCAGTTTTGCTGTTACGCCCATAAAAGCCCGTGTGGAAAACTACGACGTATGCACCCATCCACTCCGCCGCTGTTGCACATGCAATCAACCGCCTCTTGCTTGCTTCAACTACGGCTTGCTCACCTGAAAGGTTGATGAAGTATGAGCCATGAAGGCTAAGTAGAACATCACTTTGCTGCGCTGCCACTCTTAAAGCTTGGGCGTCTTCACGTTTTATCTGCGGTGTCTGCCCCCACCTGACCGCCTCATACTCAAACGCGTCCAACCCTTCAGCTTTCAAAAGTTTAGGTACATCTGCCAGTTTCGCTCCCATCAATCTGAAGATAGGCGGGACACCTGAAGGACCAAAACGTGGGCGGTCAGCCAAAAACAATTTTCCCCTTACTGTTCACTTTGATATGCCCTTTGTATCTAAAAAAGCTGCCCCTTACCTTTTTCTCGTTTTTCTCCTAAAAAACGCCAATGCTAAAGTTGTGACGCCAACGACAACAGTAGTAGCCATCAGAGCACCGTATTTTCCAAGTGAAGCTACAGTAGTGGCTACTTGTGTGGACGAAGCTGTAGGTTGCTGAGTTTGCGTAGGCGAAGGAGTTACATCTGCCTCTTGGCTTGTTGTGGATGAAGGATAAGGATACAGTGGTAGCCCCAGTTCACTCCAATAAATAATTTTACTGTAGCCATAGCTGCTGCACCCTTGTAATCCGTCTTCGTAGATTATGTCCAGCTTTGTGCCGTACTGTTTAAGTAAATAGTCTATGTGGACGCTGAGTTCTAAGGAAAACTGGTTGGCTTCCCACAGCCCCCATATTTTATCGTTTGGTCCTCGAAAGCCATACGCGTAGTCCTTAGGCAAAGCAAGCGCTATTCTATCATTTATCGTGTTGTTTCTTGGTTTTTCTTGGGTGTATTGCCAGAACTGTTTTATCGCTTGGAGGTGTTCTTCCTTTAAAATTCCCGCTGTATACTCTTCGTTGGTGTCAAAAATTACTATGTATTTGGCGCCGTTCTCGTACGCGAGCACCATATCTTCATATAATTTTTCGCCTGACTCGATATAGGGCGGGTTGGTGTAGGTCCATGTTATCATGACACCCCACTCTTTGCCTTGTAAGTTGGCGGCTCCCCGGCAAAGAGCCACATTTAGCTGCCTACTGTAGTTCCAGCCAAACTCGGCAAAAACAGCGTCGTACCCCGCCTTGTAATCAAACCAGTAAAGAGCGTAATCTGAAGTGAACAGCGGTATAGGAGTCGAGCTGTTGTGGGTTAAGTTGAAGCGCCTCAACTGGCTGCCCACAACTTCGGTGAACTGTTCTGCAGCGTCATGGGCGTCAACAGCGTTAGTTACCGTTAAATGTTCGTGGCGGTCCAGTTGTTTTCCTCCAAGCTCATCGCTGTAGTAAAACCCTAAAAATTTGTCTCCCCAAAGTGTTTTCGCGTTTTCAACCCAGATGGGGAACCACTCGGTGCTGTTTCTCCGTAGCCAGTCGCGGTAGACAATAAATGACATGTTCTTCTCGTGTAGCTGCTGACATATTTCGTTGAGCAGTGTTTGATTGTATGTTACTCCTGTGCATCCGATGACTAACAGATTCGTGTAGGCGCTAACTTCATCTATTAAACTTTTAATTTCACTGATGTTCCCGTAGGCTACGTCAATTCCCACAAAAACATCTGGCGTGGACTGCTGCGACGTTTGCGCTTCAGCGAGAGAACTTCCGTTTCCAACTGGTGTTAGTAGCACGCAAGCAAGAAAAACTACAATAAACCCTGTCTTCATTAGGTTGCAGAGCACAGTGTAAGTTTATAAGACTTTTCCAAAATCTGACCCAGAGACCCTAAAAGGCAACTTAGCCTTTTTATGGGAATCCCAAAAGGGCACGTATGGTGGGGACGGGCACATAAAGGAAGGTGTAGACGGCGACGATTAAAACTCCAATTGTCAAAGCAAGCAGCACATAGTCGCCTCGGTGAAATTTCAAAACGTACAGGTTTGTGCGTTTTTTGGTGGCGCCCCATGCCCTCGATTCCATAGCTTCTGCCAACTCTAGACTTCTGCGGATGGCGCTTACAATCAAGGGGATAAGCACGGGAACGTAGTTGCGTATTCGTTTTAGAAAGTTTCCCTTTTCAAGCTCTAAGCCGCGGGCTTTTTGGGCATCCATAATGGTTTGTGCTTCCTCAGCCAAAACTGGCACAAAGCGAACCGCTGTGGTGAAGGCAAATGAGAATTCGTAGGGCACTTTTGACTGCTCCAAAGCTAAACCTAAATGATCAGGTGAAGTGGTCAAGAAGAAGACGGAGAACGACTCCACCAACACCAAGAACCTCGTGGTCATCGTGGCGGCGTCTTCAATGTTTTTCGCGTTTAAAGTGTAACCTTGAGTGAAGAAGTTAGTCAAGACGTTTATGAAAAATATGAACGCCGCCAGAAACATGGCGCCTCGCAGCGAGCGCACCCATTGCTTTTGCACACGTGCCAGCATCACAAAGGGAACTTGCATGAGAAACAGCGAGAGGAGGGGAATCATGTTGTTGAAGATTATGGCTGCTGCGAAGACGATTATGACGTAGATGAATTTCATGCGTGGGTCCAAATTGTGGATGGGCGAGTAGACCTTGCGGAACTTTAAGCCGTCAAAAACGCTCATGTTCTCTTTTCTCCAGTTTCTCCATAAGTAGATTCTTTGCCTCGTAAATGTCAATAATGTCGACGGGGAACCCTTGCTTCGTTAAATACTTGAAGATCTGTGCGACCTGCGGCAGCACAATTGAAGCCTGCTCCAGCAATTCAGGGTTAGTGAGGACCTGTTTGCCTTGGCCGTCTGCCACGATTTTGCCTTCTTGCATAAGTACAACCCTAGGGTTACATTCTGCCACGAACTCCACGTCGTGGGTGACCATAACGATGGTTTTGCCTTGGGTCTGCAACTGCATGATGAACTGGCGTAAATTCTCTTTTTGCCTGTGGTCTTGACCGATGGTGGGTTCATCTAAAATCAGAATCTGTGGATCCCAAGCCAGCACAGAGGCAAGCGCTACCCTTTTTCGTTCTCCACCGCTAAGCATGAACGGCGATGTTTTACGGTACTGACTAAGCCCCAGCAAGTTCACCGCCCAAGTTATCCGTTTCTCAATTACCGCCTGCTCGTACCCAAAGTTTTTCAGAGCAAACGCAATTTCCTCATCTACAGTTTCGCAGAACAATTGGTGATCAGGATTTTGAAAAACAAACCCCACGTGGCGTGCCAGAGCGGCAACACTTGCCTTGGATGTTTCTACCCCGTTCACGCGAACGGAACCACTGGTGGGTTTAAGTAACCCGTTGAAATGTTTGACTAGCGTGGTTTTTCCTGCGCCATTTTGCCCCATAATGGCGACGAATTCGCCGTCCTTCACGTTCAGCGATACGCCTTTGAGTGCTTCCACACCGTTGGGGTAGCTGAAATGTACACCTTCGACAACAAGCATTCTACTTCAGCGCCTCCTGCACCATGTCTGCCAGTTCTTTTGAGCAGAGCGGTGTTTTGGCGCCCAGTTTGGCGCCTTCTTTTTTGAGCATCTCGTAAAGCAACGTTGCCTTTGGTATGCCGACGCCTATGAGGCGGGTTTCCTGTTTACTTAAAACTTCTCGGGTTTCGCCGTCGAAGCAGATTTTGCCTTCATCCATAATTATGATGTGATCAGCGTATCTGGCAGTTAAGTCTAGTCTGTGCTCCACCAGCACGACTGTTATGCCAAGTTTCCGGTTCAGGTCGTAGATGACCTCGAAAATTTTCTCGGCGCTTAAAGGATCCAAAAAGCTGGTTGGTTCATCTAAAACTATGATTTCAGGCTGCATTGCAAGAACTGCGGCGATGGCTACTCTTTGCTGCTGTCCCCCAGACATTTCGTGAGGTGACCTTTCACGTAAATCATAAATGCCCGTCAATTTGAGAGCCCAATCGACGCGTTTACGCATTTCTTCCCTGCTGAACCCCAAGTTTTCCAGTCCAAACGCTACGTCTTTCTCCACGCTTAAGGCAAACAGCTGATTTTCTGGGTTCTGAAAAACCATACCCACATGTTTCGCCATCTCCATAGTTGGATGGTTTTTTGTGTCTTTGCCTGCCACAGTAATTTCGCCTTTAAGTTCGCCCTGATAAAAATGCGGTATAAGCCCGTTGAATGTCCGACACAACGTTGTTTTCCCACAACCGCTCGGCCCAGTAATGAGTACAAATTCGCCTTTTTCCACTTTTACCGAGATGTCACATATGGAGGGACGCGAAGCGCTTGGGTATGTGTAGCTGAGATTTTTTGTTTCTATTATGGGCATGTTTTCTTATGCCTGCCTAAGTTAGGCATACGCTTGCTTCTTTTAAGAGTAACTACTCATTTTTAGCTAAGCTTTCCTTTAAAAGCCGCAGACACCACTTCAACCCCACTTCAATATCTCCTGTGCCGTTGACACCCGCAGCCATCGCGTGTCCACCGCCCATGCCTTTAAGGTGCTCGCCTAACGGTTTAGCTATGTCTCTGCCAAGGTGGATGCCTGTTTTTTCGCTGAACTCACGTGTGCACCTCAAGCTGATTTCTATGCTGTCCCCTTTTTGCCCCGCCACCGCAGCCATGTGAGCCCCCAAATCCGTCAGTGCGCGGGCGGCTGAAGCTTGGTAGGCGCTGACATGTGAGAGAGCAATTATCCAGTCGCCCAGTTTGAGCAGTTTAGCTCGTCTGCAACCTTTAATTCTGGCAACCCGCTCGCTGAAATCCATGGGGATTGCAAGCATGGAGAGGCACTCTTGAGCGTTCACGCCGCTGTCAACTAAATCGCTTACAGCTTTGAAAGTGGCAGAGTTTGCCAAAACAAAGTGGCGCGTGTCAAACGCCATGCCTAAAAACAGCGCTTTAGCCGTGTTCTGGTCAGGTTTTATGTTTTGTTCTCTGTAGAAATTGTAGATTATATCGCAGGTGCTGGAGGAGTCTTCGCTGGTTATGCAGAGTTTGCATAATTTTTGTGTTTCAGGGTGAGCGGCATGATGGTCGACAACTATGATGGGCGCGGTGGTTTTGGCGACTTTTTCCGCGACGTCTCCAAGCTGCTGAATAGTGTTGGTGTCAAGCAAAATTATAGCTTGAGCTTTTTCTACGTTAGGTTTTAGATTAACTTTTATTGGCAGGTTTTGAACTATGTTCTTGGCGAGTCTGCTTATCCCTTGGCCAGTGCCAATTTCTGTGGCGACCTCAGGTTTAACTCTTTTTAACAGGTTCTGCAAAGCGTATGCAGAACATACTGCGTCGGGGTCACTATTATGGTGGCACAAAAGCAGTACCTGCTGAGCTTTCGCGTCCTCAAGAATTCTTATTATGTTAGAGACTGTCATGTTTCAGCTTTCTCAGGTAATTTTCAATAGTTTCAAACGCTTTTTTCACGGCTTCGTCTGCAAGTTCCTTCTGATTTACGTCTCCTGCCTCTTTGGAGAGCCTCAACTCCACTTCAACTGTGAAATTCACAGGTTTTATGCCTTCTGCTTCCACGCTGATGTCCAGTTTCTCTACAAATTTCTGGGCAACACGGGACAAAACAAGTTTGCGGGCAGCGTTTTCTGCTGCCGTGCAAGCCTCTTCAAATTGTTCGGTGGTTAACTCGGGTACGCCAAGTTCCACCATGCGTATTTCACCCTCCGCCTTAGGACGGGGCGGAAACAGGCTTGAGGTCTTCTTGCAGTTTAGTTTGGACTTCTTTGAGTTGGTTGCGCACGCGTTCTTCTTGACGTGTTAGGACTGTAGTCCTGGTGGCGAGGAGTTCTTTGCGCTCCGTCAACTCTGCGGTAACTTTGGCTTTGTCTGATTTGATGAGAAGTGAACCTGCAGCTTTGTAGAGCACTGCGTCGTCAGAGGTTTTTTGTAGTTCTGTTAAGGTGTGGTCGATCTCGGCTGTTTCTGCGTCAACTTGCTGTTTCTGCTGCAGAATCGTCTGCAGAGTTTGCTGAAGCTGTTGAAGTCTGAGGAGGCGTTCTTGAACTTGAGGTGGTAATTTTGAGAGTTCATCACTCATAATTCATTCTTCCATCTGCACAAAACAACCAACACGCATTAAATAAGCATTATCCACGATAAAACGGCAGATCACAATGAAAACACGGCGGCCGCCCCCCTTTGGGTGTTAAGGGATTTATAACTGTTTTTTGGTTGAGACGCGTAAATTAAAGATCCATAGGTCTGAGCAGTACCTGCGATTCAATCTAACTCTGCCGTTGGAACATTAACGGTGCTCGCCAAAGATACATGCGTATTTAAAAGGAAAGGTTTTTAGTGTTGTTATTCCATGAGAATCAGCGAATAGTGAAAAGAGTAGAAAGAGGTTAAAATTATGTCCGTATTTGCAGCACCAGGAGCATATGACCGTGCGATAACCGTTTTCAGCCCAGACGGCAGACTTTTCCAGGTAGAATACGCCATGGAGCTTGTTAACCGGGGCGCAACTATACTTGGTATCCAATGCGCCCAAGGTGTAGTGTTAGCTGCCGAAGAAAACATTGAACCCCTAGAAGAAGCACAGTACTCATGGAAAATCTTCAGAGTAGATGAACATATCGGGGCAGCCATAGTCGGACTAAGCAGTGATGCACGCATACTAATCGATCAAGCCCGAATATACGCTCAAAGCAACAAGCTTACCTACGATGAACCCATAGACA